>JAPORL010000060.1 GCA_026712605.1 Pseudobdellovibrionaceae bacterium
AGCTTTGCATCTTGCTAGTCTATATAGATATAATAATATCGCTAAAACTCTTATTGATCATGGAGCAACTGTTAACGTAAACAATAATTGGGGAGATACTCCTCTTGATATTGCAAAGCATTCATGGACTCTATCTTCTATGAAAACATACAACATTTTAAAAAATTACAAAGGTAATGATAGCAGCTTTTCTAATAGTCTTACAATAAAATTATGGTATAAAATAGAAAAATTTTTTAAAAAACCAGATAAAAAATTAATTGAAAGCAAGACTGATGTTAATATTTAAGATATATAATCTTTGATTGACTTTGATAAAAATAAAAAGACAATTAAGATGACTAAAAACTAAAATTTTAACATGGTAAATTATATTTTTTAAAAAAGCTTTTAAGCATAGCGCTTAGTATGACCTGTCTATCTTTAGCTCTATCTATCCAATTCCCCAGCAATGATGTTCATACTTCCTAAAAGAGTCACAACATCTGCGGTCAAACTTCCGCGAATACAATGAGGAAAAGACTGATAAATAGCAAAGCAAGGAGGACGGACTTTTAAACGATAAGGCTTAGGTCCTCCATCACTTACAAGATAAAAGCCAAGCTCTCCATTAGCGGCTTCTGTTACTGAATAACACTCCCCTTTTGGAGCTCTCAAGCCATGTATCACCAACATAAAGTGATTCATCAAGCCTTCAATGTTTCCGTAGACATCTTTCTTCTCAGGTAAAACAATATCTTTATCCCGAATGCTATAATCCCCTGATGGCACATTTTTACAAATCTGTTCAATAATTTTAACGGATTGTCTCATTTCCTCTACACGAACTAGATAACGATCATAAGCATCTCCTGTTGTTCCTACAGGAACTTCAAAATCTAAAGTTTCATAAGCATAATAAGGATCTGATTTTCTTAAATCCAAGCCTAAACCTGTAGAACGAAGGCAAGGTCCTGTATATCCCCAAGAAATAGCCTGCTCTGTATCTATACTTCCCACTTTTTGATTGCGTTCCATCCAAATTTTATTATTTGTTAAAAGGGTATCAATTTCATCTATTCCCACCCGCATTTCTTTGCAAAATTGAAGAATATCTTTAAACCAATTTTCAGGAGGCTCGTTTGCCATACCGCCCACTCTTGTCATAGAAACAGTCAATCTGGCTCCACACAGTTTTTCAAAAATAGTATAAACTTTTTCCCTATAAGTAAAAGCATGAAAAAATCCTGTTAAAGCCCCTAAGTCAAAAGCCGCCGCTCCAATACAAACAATATGATCAATAATGCGGGATAACTCACATAATATAATTCGCATGGCTTGCGCCTTTGGTGGAATATCCACTCCCAGCATCTCTTCCACGGCTTTACAGTAACCGACATTGTTCATAGGAGAAGAGCAGTAATTTAAACGATCCGTATAGGGTATCACCTGATTATAGGGATGCTCTTCCGCCATTTTTTCAAAGCAACGATGAAGATAGCCAATTTCCACATTGGCGCGATGAACTTTTTCTCCATCCATAAGAGCCATAATTCTTAATGTTCCATGAGTAGCTGGATGAGAAGGCCCTATATTGAGAGGAATTAAATCTTTTCCCTTATCGTCTGGAGCTGTTCCGTCTGGCTCATTATCCATACAAAACTCTAAAGGCTCAGATAAATGCTGTTGCAAATCCGCAGGATAGTCTTTTCTCAAAGGGTAACCTTTAAACTGATGATGAGTGAGTATCCTTTTCATATTAGGATGATTTTTAAACTTTAAGCCATACATGTCATAAATCTCTCGCTCAAACCAATCGGCTGTTGGATAAACAAATTGAGCTGTTGGAATTTGATCCTCTTCATTAACAAGAATTTTTATTCTCAAACGAGACATATTTTTAGAGGACAAAAGCTCATAACAAACTTCAAAAGCCTGCTCTTTTTCTGGATAATGCACTCCCGACACACACATTAAAAAATCAAAATAATGTTTTTCTTTTAAATGATGTAAAACAGGAATAAGCTCATCTGGACTGAGTAAGATAACATCCGCTTTTAAAATTTTCTTAAAGACAAAGTTTTTTTGAAATTTTTGTGTTAAGTCTTTTTGTAAATTTTCAATAGCTCTCATCTTAATTTTTTATTTTAAGTTTGATTTTTTAACTTAAAACCTAATGGATTAACGATAGGCTCCCGGTTTCCAATTATCTTTATAGGGACGAGGACGATTTTCTGATATCATTTTTTGAACCAACATGACTGAATCTATAACAGCCTCTGGAGTAGGTGGACAACCGGGAACATAAACATCTACAGGTATCACCTTATCTACTCCCTGTAAAACATGATAGGCTCTATAAAAACCTCCTGAACTGGCACAAGCCCCCATTGCAATCACATACTTAGGCTCAATCATTTGCTCATAAACACGAGAAATAATAGGAGCCATTTTTTCGGTTATAGTCCCAGCAACAATCATGAGATCAGACTGACGAGGAGAAAAACGAAC
>JAPORL010000034.1 GCA_026712605.1 Pseudobdellovibrionaceae bacterium
ACTTTATAAGCTCATCTATAAATACAATTTAAGAGAAACAGCTTATAAAAAGCTCTTGCAATTTTACATTCAATTTCAAAAGTCTAAAGATAAAAAAGATTAAGGGGATATTAAATCCTCTTTTTTAAATAAATAAGTGAGTTTTAGTTTTTCTCTTTCTAAGTTTTTAAGATCATCTCCTCTAAAAATGACACAAAGTACATTTGACACAACAGCTCCCAAAGCTCTCAACTCTCTCGCAGAAGCTATTACTTGCCCTCCTGTTGTAATAACATCTTCTATGAGGCATAAATTTTTTTTCTTTATTTCTCCTCCTTCGCAAATTCTCATAGTGCCATAATCTTTTGCTTGTTTTCTGACAAAACGGCTAGGGAGCTGGCTTTTTAAAGATAAGGCTGTAGTTAAGGGGATTCCTCCCATTTCTAAGCCTGCTAAAATTTCTGTTTCTTTGGGTATAAGAAGATTTAAATGTTCTACTACCTGAGATAAAAGCTGGTTCAAACTCTCAGGCTAGTCTTCTACACGGTATTTATCAAAATACTCGTTGGATCTAAGTCCAGAGCGAAGTAAAAAATTTCCTTTCCTATAACAGGCTTTAAAAATTTTTTTTGCTAAATCGCTTTTATTTAGAGCCATTTTTACAAATCTAGTTAAAATGTATGGGAATAGCAAGCTGTTATTTTTTATGCTAGTATCTTTTTTAATGAAAGACCATCTGTCTCGTTTAAAAAAAAGAGTCGGTGAGCTTCCTTGTTTACCGGGAGTTTATCTGATGAAAAGACAAGAGGATAAAATACTTTATATTGGTAAAGCTAAATCTTTAAAATCCCGTGTTGCTTCTTATTTTAATAATCCTTCTTTTAGTTTGAAAACAGAATTTTTAATTGGGAAAACTGAAAATATAGATTATATTTTAACAGAAAATGAAGTTGAAGCTTTTTTATTAGAAGCTGTTTTAATAAAAAAACACAAGCCCAGATATAATATTCGCTTAAAAGATGATAAGTCCTACCCTTATATTCGTTTTAGCGCAGGGGATGAATTTCCTAGATTTCATTTTGAAAGAAGAGTCAAAAAATCCAAAGATATTTATTTTGGTCCTTATACAGAGGGTTTTACAGTTAGAGCTTTGTTGGATTTTTTAAATAAAACTTTTCACTTAAGAGATTGTTCAAATTCTGATTTTAAAAGCAGGAAGAGGCCTTGCTTGAATTATGATATTGGAATTTGTCCTGCTCCCTGTGTGAAAAAAATTACTCAAAAAAATTATCAAAAAAACTGTCAAAAAGCTTTAAGTTTTTTAAAAGGAAAATCTAACAGTTTAGTTAAGCAGTTAAAAAAGGAAATGAATCAGGCTGTGAAAGAGTTAAAGTTTGAAAGAGCAGTACAGTTAAGAGATCACTTGCAAGCCATTGAAAAAATGAAGTTTAGCCAAATGGTTTATCAAAAAAGCGATAAAGATAAAGACATAGTAGTTTTGCAATCTTTTCAAAAAGATTTTTTAATAGAGATATTGCATTTTAGAAGAGGCTGTTTGATTGGAAATCGTTATCAATTATTTAAAAAATTTGAAAATCAAGAGGATACACTGCTTTCTTTTCTCAACCAATATTATTCAGAAAATCTAATTCCTGATGAATTGATAGTTAAACTTCCCATTAAAGTTCCTAGACTTAAAGTTTTAGAAAAGGTTTTAAGCTCTCAAAAAAAAGCAGAATGTAAAATTAGATATAAATTAAATCCAGAAGATAGTTTATTAGTTAAAAGGGCTGAGGCCAATGCCTTAAATCATTTAAAAAATGAAATTAATAAAGCAGAAAATATGCAAGAGCTTTTAATGGAAATTCAAAAAAAGTTTCACTTGCCTAAATTGCCTTTAAGAATGGAATGTTATGATATTTCTCATTGGCAAGGGAAGTATTCTGTTGGTTCAGGAGTTGTTTTTAAACAGGGACAGCCTTTTAAAAAAGATTATAGGCTATATAATTTAAAAACCGTAGCAGACGGAGATGACTATGGCGCTTTAAAAGAAGTTTTATCTCGCCGTTTAAAGCATAAAGAACATGAAAATCCAGATTTGATTTTAATTGATGGGGGGAAAGGACAATTAAAGGCTGTTAAAAAAATTTTAATGGATTTTGGGAAAAAAGATTGGTCAGTAGTTTCTCTCGCTAAAGATAGAGTGAAGGAGAAAGGGAATTATACTTCTAAAACAAAATCCACAGGAGAAAGATTTTATTTGCCGGGTCGTAAAAATCCAGTAATATTTCAATCGCATTCTAAAGCCTTAAAAATTCTTTTGTATTTAAGAGATGAGGCTCATCGTTTTGCGATAACTTCTCATAGAAAAAAACGAGATAAAATGTTTTTAAAAGAGAAGTTTTAAACATAGTGCGATTAAATATTTAATATTCTTGATAAAAGCTTGTAAGATACAAAGTTAAAAGCGAGTTCGGATTTGAACACATAGCG
>JAPORL010000048.1 GCA_026712605.1 Pseudobdellovibrionaceae bacterium
CAAATATGGAACAAAAACTTAATGAAGAGGTACTGCAAAAATGGGATGCAATTTTCGAAAAAACACAGGAAAAAGCAACACGGATTTCGGATGGCGAAGACCCCAAAGGGTATTTTCTTGAAATCAAGATTAAACAGGGAAGTGATATTTACTCAATAGGGAATAGGAGCTTAGGATTTAGATGGTTTTTTAGTTTTTTAATATTCACGGCATTTAGAAAATCTCGCTCAGTTGATAAAGGAGAAACCTTATTTTTACTTGATGAACCAGCAAGTAATTTACATTACCGTTCACAACAAAAGCTATTAGACTCATTAAAAAATACTTTTTCTGACTGCAAACTTATTTATTCAACACATAGTCCCCATTTGATAAATCCTAAATGGCTTGCAGGAACTTATATTGTTAAGAATAAAGCAATAGACTACGATAATCCTGAAGAGGGAAAAACAGACATTAGCATAGACTCATACAAAAATTTCGCTGCTCAATATCCCGATCAAGAGTATCACTTTAAGCCGATTTTAGATGCATTAGACTATGTTCCAAGTAAATTGGAATTAGTACCATCACTTATTTTCACCGAAGGAAAAAATGACTATTACACATTCAGATATATTGCAAAAGTTATTTTTAATAGTGAATATAAGCTAAACTTTTATCCGGGAGCAGGAGCAAATAGTTATGAATATATATTTCGTTTATACATTGGATGGAATAGAAAATTTATTGCCCTTTTTGACTCCGATGAGACAGGGGAAAAAGAAAAAAATCGCTATATAGAAAGTATTGGTTGCGATTTAGAAAATAAAATTTTTACGCTTATGGATATAAATTCTGAATGGAAAAACTCAACAACGGAAAACCTGTTTCCTGAAAAAGAAAGAATCCGTATTATCCAAACCTGCTATGAAGACCACAAAACATACAAAAAGAAGGAATTCAATCTCGCAATTGAACACCTATATATTAGTGAAACAAAATTTGATCTTAGCAAAGAAACAATCAACAAATTCAGAAGTATATTTGAGTTCTTAAAAGACAAACTAAATGATTGACGAGCTTTGTTATGAACAATTACCTATCATAGTTTTATATCGGACATGGCAAATTTGACATTGAACGAAAAAAGAACTCTTGAAGTTTTACTTCGAATGGAAAACGGTAAAGTTCTAAATTTCACAAATGAAAATTTACATTATTTTTTTGAGGAGCTGGGCGTTGAAATCAATCATTATCACCACCGCCCTAGCGGTTTAATAGCATTCTCAGAAGGACGTAATGATCTTGCCTATAAAGCCGCCGCTGTACTTAATTTCTTCTCACGCAACGACGACCAGCTAGTCGGTGAAACTATCCTTAAATTTATAGAATACATCAAGCACGAAATTGATTTGGAAAAACTTGCAAAAAGGAATTTTCCAGAAAAACGACTCATAGATGCCCAAAATATTGCCCATAAACTTTTAGGCAAAACGTCAGTCAAAATTAAAAACCTGCCTCAAACCGTATTTTCAGATAACATAATTGATATTGCTCTAGAAGAAGATGTCTTTAAGAATGTACAAAAGTTACTAAATAATGGAGACTATTATAATGCTTTAGGGAATGCATATAAGGTTGTCGCTGGAAAATTAAAGGACATCACAGGACACGACCGACCGACCGACGCTTTTTCTAAAAAAAATTGGGAAGAGGCTTGGGGATACAAAGAAAAAGAAGCGAAGAAAGATAATTTTCTTCAAGGTATGAAACATCTACTTATGGCTATACAACGCTTCAGGAATGAAATAGCGCACCCGCCTCTTAAGGAAATAGAAAAAAATCTAGCTTTACACTATATAGCTTTGGTAAGCCTAGCTTACAAGCTAATGCTTTCAGTTGACATTCAAGCCTCCAATAAAAAATGAAGTAATAAACAAACTATCAATATCACAGGTGTGGAGGCAGCGATTATAGAGAGGTTTAGGAAGTGAGAGAACTGTAGAAGCTAGGAACAGCCAAACTACCAGATATTTTATTGAGAGGATATAGGATATCTTAAGCCAATACCATTTCCAGCTTGCGCTTACGGTCTAGCCAATTGGGCATTACTCTAGTCAACAATTTATAAAACTCTTTTCCGTGATTATGATGTTTAAGGTGACACAGTTCGTGCATGATTACATACTCAATACATTCTCTGGGTGTTTTGATTAAATCCAGATTCAATGTAAGTTGACCTCTTATAGAAAGACTACCCCATCTTGTTTTTAATTGCCGAATTTTCAGGTGAGGTTTAGCATAGCCGATTTTACTAAAATCATTCCAGCAGTCATCTAGCAAATTTGTGAAATATACAAAAGCACGCCGCCGATACCATGCTTCCATGAGCTTAGATATATAAGTCGGATCTTGCCTTACACATTGGATATGGAAGTAGCCACTCTTTAACAAAACCTGATCTCTATCCGCAATTAAAATCTTTAGAC
>JAPORL010000076.1 GCA_026712605.1 Pseudobdellovibrionaceae bacterium
AATAAATATTTAAAATTACTAATTAATATATAGATTTTTATATAAATATATAAAAATTTTTTCTAAAAAATTTATACCTTTTTATTTGAGATAATATAAAAAATACTTATATTGATAAATGATCTAAAACTAAATCCTGATTCAAAAATTAAGATTCCATTGAGTGATTGAATATGGAGTTATTTTAATTATTATAGGCATCATAAAACTAGTAGAAAAACTACAAAATAAGAAAAGAATTAACTATAGTTATTTTTTTATTTAATGGGATATAGCTCAGTTGGTTAGAGCGCTACCTTGACATGGTAGAGGTCAGCGGTTCGAATCCGCTTATCCCAACCATTTAGTGACAAAAATAGATATAGTGACTACTTTTTAGTCAATGATGAAAATTTTATACACAACAAAACATCTAAAAAACCTATTTTTTCGTAAAATAAGCTATGTTCTTATTCTTGCATCATTAATATTTAGTTAATACTGTTTGGTTTTTCCTATGAATTTTATATTGGATAGGAAAATTCAAAAATAAATAATAACTAAAAAATGAGGAGTGTTTTATGTTCATTTTAAGTTCTCCACAAATGAGAGTTATTTTGTCTTTTTACCTTCCTATACTGCTTATATTAATTTATCTTTTACAGGAACAAACACGAGTACTATTAGAATATAATTCGGCTCATTGGTATATGGAACTATATAAAGAACCATTTTTAGCTTTTCAAAAAAATAAAAATCAATAATAGTAAAAAAATTTATAATATTTCTATAAGTAATTTCTTTTATAAGAAGGACATTTTTTAAGCATTTCACAAACCTTGTCATTTAATGTATCACAAATAAAACTCACATATTCAGGTTCTTCAGCATACCTTTTTAGTTGTGAAACTAAGCTTCTGGCGTTGTTACATTGACCATGTATATCATATAGAGGGCTTATTTCTCCTAGTTTTTGTCTTTGTTCTCGAAACTCCTTATACATTTTTAGAGGACTAGCATTAAATCGAATAGCATATTCATAAACAGACCCTACTGGTTTTTGAAACCTAAGTGCACAACGGGTTTTATTTGTACCAGCACACCTACAGTTTTTATAACAAGGCATTGTTTTTGGATTGTTAAATTGCACTTGCAAACCAAGATAATTATTATAATCAGCAACCCATTTATTATCGTTATTTCCCCATCCAGATTCTTGAACCGCTTGAGCTAAAATTAAAGGGATCGGAATAGTTTGTACACGGGATAATATTTCATTTTCACACTCAGGACTGTTTATAGAGTATTCCTTTCCGTTCACTAAACAAGTTTTAGGCTCTGTATCTTGTTGTATGTATTCTCGGGCGGCGAGCTGTATTCTTCGAAGAGCTTCTATAGGCACATCAAACCGGGCAGAGGAGAAATAACATCCGTTATCACCAGTTACATAACCGTTACAAATACCTTTTTGGTTTTTGAATAAGCGGTATTTAATCAACAGAGCCGTCATTCTAATTTTATCTTTTTTATCGATAGGCTTGTTTGTTTTTTTTCTTTTTAGATAGTCCTTCATAAATTGCCTATCATTTAAAATAGTTTGCATATATGAACGAATAGTCCCTTCCATTTTACATATAAACTTTTCATTATGACTTAATTGCATTTTTTCTATGACATGATGAAGGTCCATAATATTTCGCTCTGAACCAGAACCTTTACCACAATTTAATCTTAATGAAATAGAATCTGTAGTTTGTTGTATTTCATACCCAGATTTAAGGAGTTCGTTTTTAAAGGTTTTCTTTTCAGGGGAAGGATTATTATTTTGACGGCATTTATAGTCCGTTGTGACGTCGTAACATATATCACCTAGTACAGGGTACATAAGAAAAATAGCTATTATAACCACTAAGGTATTTTTTGCTTTTACTATCATATTTTATACTCACTCCAGTAATGGTTTTTCCTGCTCACAATAAAATACTAACTGTTTTTATAGATCATTGATATAAAATAGGGAACTAGAACAATTCATTTACCCATATCTGAATGAAGACTGTGACATTCCTCCGGTAGCTGCTTTTCCATATCCATGTGTTTTAAAACACGATGAGCAAGAGCTTTTCCAAAAGTGGGCTTACAAATATCAAGTACATATCCTCCTGAATGATGTGCAAATTTTATAAGTTCATTAGATTTACTCGCTTTATCCATACTTTTTTGTGTAAAAATGTGAAATAATTGAGCTCCTATGGCAACGGTAGGCTCTACTGACCAAAGTCCATATAACCCTCCTAGTCCATAAATAGATCCTGCTGTAGATACTCCTTCCACTCCCCTTGATACAATATCACCAGCTGTTGTAATACAATCGTTTTTATTTCCCGAATCAGTGACCACTAAACTTATAAAGTCATTTTCACTATATTCCTTATAAACAGAAGTTAATGCTGCTTCCGCATTTGTTCCAGAATCAGA
>JAPORL010000081.1 GCA_026712605.1 Pseudobdellovibrionaceae bacterium
TATAGCCAATTTACCTGCCGCTTTTTTAACTTATAGTATTATTTTCTATTTAACTTTAGGGCGTTTTGATATAGAAGCTTTTATAAGTGGATTTTTAATCCTTATATTTCCTTTTATGGGTCTACAGTTCAAACTAGAAAACACCTTTGAAAAATCAGCCAATTGGTCTTTAAAAGATTTAATAAAAAAAGGCTTGGATCTAAAAGATAAAGATAGCAAGTTTTTATCTCACCCAATTATTCAACAAATTAAGATAAAAGAAAGCAGTAAATTAAGAAGACATTTTAATTTATGGTTAGCACTTTTATATGACAACCCTGTTGATAATATTTTAGAGGTTTTCCAAAATGTGAACAGCCCTTTAGGATCAAGGGGATTTGCTAGGATGTTTTTTGGAGGAAGCATGCCAACAGAATATTGGGTGAATTTTATGGATTTTTTAGAAAATAAACAAATTTTATCATCTGATTTCGCAGAAAAATGCAAAAGCATATTCACTAAAAACCGAACCGATTTCCAATAACTAAAAATCAATAAATATTCTAAGATACTTTATATCTATCTCAATTAAAATCTTATTAAGCGATTAAAGCCTGTAAGATATAAAGCTCAAGAACTCGGACATGCGGTTTGCCACAAAGCATCCTGCGGATGCATTGTGTTCAAATCCGAACTCCTTTTTAGCTTTATATCTTATAGGCTTTTATACTATATTTAAAATTTATTATAGAAAGGTGATGGTTTGTTTATGTATTTGAATTATTTTTTAATGTCTAATCTAGCAGAACGACCTTTTAGTTTTCTTAGGTAAAATAAGCGAGCTCGTCTTACCTTAGCTCGGGATAAAAGTTCTATTTTTGCAATATTAGGGCTTAAAAGAGGTATTGTTTTCTCAACTCCAATCCCTGAAGAAATTTTACGAACTGTCACGGAACGGCTAAAATCCTTTCCTTGAACTTTTAAAACTACTCCTTCAAAAACTTGAATTCTTTCTTTATTTCCTTCTTTAACACGAATAGAAACTTTTGTTTTATCTCCCACCTGAATATCAAACTTTGGAAGAGGATGCTTTTTAAGAGTAATAGCACGAATTTTATCCATAAGGTTCCACTTAACACTTTTTAAAATTAAAATCAAGCCTTAAAAATGAAACAGATTCTAAGCCTTACTTTATACACTTTTAATTTTTTTATTAAAAAGCTTGTAAGATATAAAGCTAAAAGCGAGTTCGGATTTGAACACCTAGCGACCGTAGGTCGCTTTGTGGCAAAACGCATGTCTGAGTTTTTAGCTTTTTATCTTACAAACTTTTCACAAGAAGCTAAAAGCAAGTTCGGATTTGAACCTTGGATTCAAGAACTCAGTGCAACACCCCAGTTTTTAGCTTTGTATCTTAATAAGCTTTTCACACAATAATTTAAGACAAGTTTATATAATTCTAAAAATTTTTATTTTTTTATTCTATCATAAACTAAGAAAGAAAATGGTTCAGGCTTTTCCCGATCAATTCGACTCACTTCTTTAAAACAGTCTAAAGGAATCTCAGGGTAAAAAGCATCTCCCGAATACTTTTTATGTATTCTTGTAATATAAAGTCTATCCATTAAAGGCAAAGTTTGTTTATAGATATCAGCACCCCCACCTATAAAAATTTCTGTGCCATATTTTTTTATAAGCTCATCTTGTTTAGCATAATTTAAAGCTTTTTTAAAATCAGAAAATACAACAACATTTTTAGCTGTCCAATCCAAGCGTCTGGTTAAAACAATATTTAATCGCTGAGCTAAAGCCTTACCTAAACTTTCAAAAGTTTTCCTCCCCATAATTAAAATTTTATTTTTGGTTTTACTAAAAAAATATTGTAAATCTTCTGGAATATCCCAAGGGAGCTTGCCTTTCAAACCAATAGCATTGTTACTAGAAACAGCAACAATATGAGAAAGTATAATTTTTTTAGACATAATAATTTTTTAAAATTAAATTTCATTTATATAATAATCAACTTAAAAATCCAAAAAGAATAAAAAAACCATATCAATGGAATTGAGAATTTCTAGAGAATAGCTAAAGTGAGACTTTATAAAAATTAAAAATCTGGGAGACTTTTAATTAAGGTATGAATAAAGACACTTTTTATTTACATCTTAAAGAATGTGAGTTTAGTTAATAAACTTAATTCCATTAAGTTTATTTCATAGATATGATAATTTATATTTGTTATTATTAAAAATGTTTAGTTACCCGCTTAAATTGTCTTGAACCAAAAATATAATAGCACCCTACATAATTTAAACAGCAATGGGAGCTTTTATAGCTGGGTGATGCTGATAATTTAAAAGCTCAAAGTTTTCATACTTATAATCAAATAAGCTTTTTTCTGCTTTTATTTTTATAGCTGGAGGGGGATAAGGTTTTCTATCTAATTGAGTTTTCACCTGATTAAAATGGTT
>JAPORL010000250.1 GCA_026712605.1 Pseudobdellovibrionaceae bacterium
AAACAAGCTAAAAATACAGATCCTGAAAATCCATTATTTCTAGCTTTAAGCTCTTATCTACTGATGTCACAAAATAGAGATATTGCTCAATTAGATCAAATTTTTTCTTTAATTAACTATGAAGAAAGCAATTATCCCCTGCCTTTTATCTTAAAAGCTCATTTTTTAGAGGAAAAAGAAGAGTGGGAAAATGCTATAAAAGTTTGGGAGAAGCTTGTTGCCTTTGAGCCTAATAATTTATCTGGAATAGCAGGTATTGCTTTTAATAATTATCAACTAGGAAAAATATCTGTTGGAAATATCTATGCAAAAAAAGCACTTGAAGACTATCCCTATTATATCAAATTATTACCTTACAAAGAGTAAAACTATTTTAATTTATTTTTTATTTCTTTAGCTAAAGTTTCTAACTGTTTAAACTGATCATTCTTTCTGAGTTTAAAATCTTCTTTAACCTCTTCTTTGTTATTTAGTAATTTTTTCATGTACCTTTCAAAAGCATAGACGGGGCCAAAAATTTTATTAGAAAAATATAAAAAGAATAAGCCTATAGAAAAATACACAATAACTAGAAGAAAAAAACAATAAGAAAAGAAAGTAAAGCCAAATTGTTTAAATTCTTGTGTAGATACTAAATCTAAGTAGTTCATAATTTGATAATTTAATATAATAAAAAAAGCGGAAACTAAAACAAATATAGAGCTACAATAGGCTAAAAACTGAATCTGAAACTTTTTGATAGCTAAAAAGCTTTTTCTTCTTTCGTTTTTTTTCCATATATGATTTTTTAATTTTATTATTTGAGAAAAAATAGCTATCCAGCCTAGAGTTTGAAACATATCAGATAAATTAAAATATAAATTAAAAGGAGACCATTTTATAAAATCTAAAACATAAAAATTGACAAACTTATTTATGAGATTGCTTGTGAAACCAGCAAATAATAAGCTTAAGCCTATTTGTAAGTAATAAAATTTTTTAGGAATATAAAGTAAAAATACAACATAATAAAAAAGAACCATAATAAAAATAGCTGTCAAAGCAGGCTTTATAAATAAATGATTACTATAAAAATCTAAGCCAAAAATAAAACCATAGTTTTTAATAGGAACTTCTAAAGAAAAGCCTAACAAACTAAAACCACCGCCTGATAGACCTACAGCTAACTGTTTAGAGATTTGATCTAAAAAAATTAGAACAAAGACTAAAATAAAATTTATAAAAATACTTTTATGTTTTTCTAAAAATTGCATAAAAAACACAGATTTTCTTTATAAGCTATAAGTCTTATTGCAAAATGTCAATAAATAAAATTTAAGTTTAACTAAAAAAGAGGCTGGAAAATATAAATAAGATCAGTATATTTAAGTTAATTCAAATGAACTCAAAACTTTATTTGCGCTTTTGGCTTTTTTTCTTATTTAGTTTATTATGTGTCCTTAGCTTTTCTGTCAGTCTTTATAAATTTAATTCTTTAAAAACAAAAAAAGAGTCTTTAAAAAAAACTATAAAATTAGATAGTTTTGTTATTTTGAATAAACTCAACAAAAAATTAGACTTTTTCATAGATAGTATAGAACAAATTAAACTTAAAGAGTCTTTATCAGCCAATCATCCTTTTTTAAAATTAATAACACTACAAAAAAGTAAAATAGAAAAAATATACCTTAACCCCTCCGCAAAAGTAGAAATAAAAGCCATTGAACTTCAAAAAATAATAGACTCTAATTTTTCACTCTCAACATCAGCTAAAAACCTCAAAATACAATTTAAAAAGATAAAATACAAAGATAAAAGCTATATTATTCTTATTTATTTGTCTGATAAAGACACCAAAGATATAGTTTTTTTTAAAGACAGTAAACCTTTTAAACTATCTCCTTTAAAAAAAGGAAATATTCATTTTATTACAGTAACTAATAAAAATAAATTTATTTTTTATGAAACAAAATTAAAAAAATATCATAGAGAGAAAATTTTAGAATCTTTTTTTAAGAATAATAAAACTTCAAATTCTAAATATATAACTATAAAAGCTAAAAAGAAATCTCCATCTCAAATTTACTATTTGAATAAATGGACAAATACAAATTTATATCTGATAAGTTTTTTAGAGAATTCAAATGATATATCTAATATATTTTTTCCAAATTTAAAATACCAATGGATATTAACTCTAATTTTTATTTTATTTTGTATTAGTTTGTTTTTATTTTGGTTTTATCTATCTTCTCTTATTTCAGCTTATAGCTTTTTAAAATCAGCTCTTATTTCTTTTAGTAAAAATGGAAATCTTCCTTTGCCTCCAAATTCAAAAAACTTTTTATTGTATTTTTATAATAATAGAATTTCTTTTTTAAATAAAAAAAAGGAGAATAAATTAGAAGAAAAGATAGAAAATAAAAGTTTTACAAAGATTATAAAAAACGCATTAGAAA
>JAPORL010000206.1 GCA_026712605.1 Pseudobdellovibrionaceae bacterium
CTCTTTAGCTAGAAAAATGTATCAAATTCAAGATGAAATTTTTTCTCAATGGCAACAATCTTCCTATTAAGTTACAAGTCATTATATTTTTTGACAGACAATAATATATTCTTCATGCATAGTATTGAGTTTTTTTCCTGCAATATTTGTTGGAGAATTTTGAGCTGGCATTACTTTTGATGAAATAGCTCTTTTGTAAGTTAGGATATGTCTAAAATCATTTTTTTCAAATTGTTCTGCAATAAATTGATCTGTTGGAAGAGTAATATTTTTTACTGTTCTATTGCCAACTACATAAATGGAAAAGCCTTTATTTGTTATGGCTTGC
This sequence comes from Pseudobdellovibrionaceae bacterium, assembly GCA_026712605.1. GTDB lineage: Bacteria > Bdellovibrionota > Bdellovibrionia > Bdellovibrionales > UBA1609 > JACOND01. Next base: position 329 of record JAPORL010000206.1, read on the forward strand.
GAGACCTCTTTAATAGATTTTTCTAAATCTCTATAAAAAGCAGAAACTTCTAAAGCTCTTTTTTCGTTAGATTTGCTTATTTTTTTGATATATGAAGATATTACACTTTTATTGTATAAGTTAGTTGCTTTTTTTCCACCCATAAGAAGAGAGTCAATTTTTCTGGAGTTAGGAAAACCTATCCATTCATTAGAAAGCGCAGAAAACTGTCCATAAGCTACAGTTGTCCGACTGTCTCCATAAGGAGGGCTTGTAAGCACAACATCATACTTTTCTTTTTTATAAATAAAATTATTACTAAAAAATTTAAAATTTTGGCTTTTTATTAAAGGTCTATAAGTGTTTATATAGATGTTTAATACTTTATCTAAATTTTTGAAATAGAGATCAAACACATTAGGCTTAAAATTTTTTCTTTTTTCTTCTGGCATTCTATAAAGCTTAAACTCGCTGTTTCGTGTATAAGAAACAAATCTAACAGTTTCAGAAAAAGCCACCCAAAATAAAGCTTGATATTTTTTATCTATTATTTCTTCTAATATTGATTTTCTAATAACAGATAAATCCTTAATAGATCTTTTGGAAAACCAAAAATCTATATTGGTTATAAAAGGAGGTAAAATATCTTCTTTTTCGTAATAGACGGTATATTCTAAATTTTTTCTATAAACAGAAAGTTTTTTTATATTTAATTTTGTATATCTTGCTTTAGCTATTAAAACAGCTAAGGGATTTATATCAAATCCATGGAACTCCAAAAAACCATCAGCTATTCCCGCTAAAACAGAAGAGCCTGTTCCGCAATAAGGATCTAATAATTTTTGTTTTTTAATTTTTAGCTCTTTAAAAAGCTCAATACCAATTTGAGGTAACATAGTTGCTGGATACCTGTGAAGGTTAGGGAAATAAGTAGAATAGCTTTCTCCTTTGAAATCATAGTTGTTATTGGTTTGTATTGTATACATAGCCTAGCTTTATTTTTTATAATTCTATTTCCGATATATTTGAAAATAGGTTAATCAATCTATCTTCTTTAACTCTAAAAGCTGTTCCATGGTTTCTAGCGCTAGTTTTTTTATCATGTAGTCTTAAATCTATTACAAAATCTCCTGATATAAAAGAATTGACTAAACCTTGTTTGTTCATATTTCCTTTTAAAAGTCTGGCTCTATAAAATCTCCACTGCATACATCAATTTTTAAAGCTTCCGATTGGTTTTTATCAAACAATGACCATTTTATAGAAAATCTCTCTCCACCATAAGGTGCGTCTCTTTTCATAGGTTCTTTTTTTAACTTAAAAAATTGAAATCCGTCTTTTAAATCAACTGTCATAGTTTTTTTAAAAAGCTCCTCTGTTTTTAAAATATCAACTTTCCAGGCCTCTAAATCCAAATCAACTGTAAATCTTGGTTTTTGATAAAGAGGCTGATACCTTCTAACTAACAAACTGCCACCTTTCCAAATATAGTTTTTTCCAGTTTTGAATTGATACAACTTTAGTAAAAACCGCTCTTGACATAACAGTGTTTGCATTTGTGGCAGTCTAAAATGAAACTTATTTTTTAGTTTTTCAAGCTGATCTCTGACTTCATAAGCTTTCCACATTTACAAAACCTCCATAAGACGAAAAACCTTTCCTTTTACACGATACATAGGAGCTAACTTTCTGACTTTTCCAAGAGAAATAGGAATCTTCTTTTTTTTACTATCTTCAATAACAGACAATACAAAAGAAATAGAGTAACCAAACCGAAGTAAATCAATGATTGTTCTTTCTAAAGAAGAGACAGGAAGATATCTTATATTTGTAGTATGTTTTTTATATATATTATTTTTCATACGATAAAACTTAACATCTGCTATTTTTCTTTTAGGAACATTAGAAAGAGGAACAATTAAATGAAAAATATCAGGAGTTTCATCTGTTAAGCCATAGAGTTTAAGAGCGCTTTCCAAACCTACAATTCCATGCGGGATACAAGCCAGTTTTTCTTTCAAAAGGGACTGAAAATCAAAATTCAAACTATCTTTAAAAGCATAAACTCCATAGGAAATTCTTTTGAGCTTATCTTGTTTTACATAATAAGATAAAAGCTGAG
>JAPORL010000207.1 GCA_026712605.1 Pseudobdellovibrionaceae bacterium
CTTTTTTTTGCTTCTTTTTTAAGTCCTGCTGAGAATAAAATTTTTTTAAGCTTTGCGAATGAATATAAAAGTCGTTTTTTAAGCTCTGAGAATGTATATGAAAATTTTTTAAACCCTGCGGATGAATATAAAATATATCAAAAAGGAGTGTATGTTTGTTCAAACTATGCAGAAAAGTTATTTAGAAAAAGTAGAGAAGATCTAGATAATCGCTATTTCTATTTTTCATGTGAGGTTATTAAAGGAAATAATCCTATTGGTTTGTCAGAACTTTATAGGTTGTCAGATGATCACAATCACTTGCTTGCGAGTGATTTTTTAGCTAATTATTTAAGATCAAATGGAGCTCTTGATAACTCTTGGAGAGTATCTCAAAGAATAGATTCAGTCATTAAATATCGCTTTGCAACCCTAGAGATTATAAATAGTAATAAGTCCTACCCAGAACCTTATAAACAAATTGAACAAAATAAACAAATAGAATTAGATTCGGCTTATAAGCTTTCTCACTTGTATCTTTTAAGGTATAAACTAGGTTTTATAGGTAATAATAGGGAAATTCTTTTTAATTCTCAAATGTATGAGGGAGATAAAGATTTAGAGACTTACCCTATGTATAATACTAAACTGCAAGATAGTTTAGATAATATTGTTAAATATGCGGGAGAGTGCGCTAACTTGCCTGAAAAACTGCATTTTAATGAGGATCGTTATTTTGCTACTATAAAGGCTTGCGATTTGATGAGGGCACTAGCTTTGAATATAATTCCTTTAGAAAACAAAAGAAAAGATCTTTTATCTAACTGTCAAGATTTTAGCCAAAGAGATGGGAAAAGCTATTATACACAACAAGAGATTTTAGATCAGTCTGATTGTAATGAATCACTAAACAAAGGAAATTTCAACCAATATCATGAATACCATGAAAAGATCATTGAACTTCTGTCAGCTTATAAAAAAGAATATATTGTGCTTTTAGGAGAATTTTTATAATAGAAGAGCTTAACTAACTGTCTTAACACGGCAAATCAGGTAAAAGAAGATATATATTTATTTTTCTTTGCTTTTTTGTTTTCAATTGTAATTTTTAAACCAATTTTTTTAAATCTCTTATTTTGAGATTTTATTTTATAAAGAATTTTTTCTGAGCTTATGGCTCTTCTACAGTAATAAGTGCCTTTTTAAGATGTTTTTCTTATGAATCAAAAAACAGCATAGCTCCAAGAGAATCTCTAGAATTAATAAAAGTATTGCTTATTTAGTCTAAGACCTCAGCTAAAGACTGAAAAATAAAATAGAAAGAGAATTAAAAATATTTTTACAAAGATTCATTAATTTGTTTCTTTTTTTCTTCTTCTAATAGACTGATTTCTGTGTAATCAATCCATTGGTATCCGCTTAAGAAAGTATCTTTTATTTCTATTGATTTTTTAAAATAAAACAAAGCTTCAGTATATTTTTGTTGATTGTATAGAGCAATTCCAATTCCTAAATAAATATGTTCTAAATAATTTGTAGGTGGAGCTTTTTGTATGCTTTCATTATTTTTTGTAGTTTGCGTTTGTTGATTGTTATCATTATTTTTTGAATCAGGATTTTTTATAGATAACTCTGAATAATTTTTTTCTTGTTGAAAAGGATTTAAACGGCTTTTTTGTGCTAAACTTTTTTGATAATTTTCAATTTTGTTAACAGTTTCTTTTATATCTTTTGTTTGCAGAGCTTTTTTAAGCTCTTTTTCTGCAAGTTCCCACTTTTCTTGTTCTAAAAGTTTTTGTCCGTAGTTTAAAAAAAACTTAGAATCTTTTGCTGTTTTAGAGGCTTGTTTTAAATATCTTAAGGACTCTTCTCCCTCTCTCGCTAAATAAAAAGCTCCAGCTATCAATTCTAAATGTTTTTGATTTTCAGGAATTATTTTTTGTTCTATTTTTTTTTGTAAAAGTTTAGCTCCTTGATAGGGGAGACCTTGTTCTATATAAAGAGAGATCAAAATTAAATATTCCGTTTTATTTTTTAAATAGCCCATTTTATGAGCTATATCTAAAGTGACAAAAGCTTTTTTAGGTTCATCTAAATAAAGATAAACTCCAGCAAGTTGCCTCCAATGGCTTGCTGTAGTAGGGTAAAGAGCTACTAGTCTTTCTAAATAGGGTCTGGCTTTTTTATAGTTATTTTCTTTTAAATAAAGGGCTACAGCAAACATCAGCCAACTTTCTTTTGGTTTTGTTACTAAAGAAAGTGTTATTTCTACATATTTTAGAGCTAGAGGGATATTGTTTTTAGCATAATAACAGTGAGCCAGTAATATATAAGACGAGGGATTAGGTTTTTCATTTATAGAAAACCAGGATTTTAAAAACTCTAGACCTTTATCATAGTTTCCTTTTTCAATATAAATCTGAG
>JAPORL010000135.1 GCA_026712605.1 Pseudobdellovibrionaceae bacterium
ATTTTTAAGAGCTGATATAATAGTAAAAGTTTTAAGAGTGCTTCCCGGCTCAAATATATCTGTAACCGAGCGATTTCGGCGAATCCAGCTCTTTGATTTTATAGCTTGATTAGAGTTATAGTTTGGCAAATTGGCCATGGCTAAAATTTCAGAAGTTTCAGCTGATAACACTAAACCAATAGCCCTTTCCCCTAAAGATTTTTGCATAGCTTGTGTTAAATTTTTTTCAAGGTAAAATTGTAGATCACTATCTATTGTTAGGTGAACATCATAGCCACTTACTTTAGAAATAAAAGGAGAAAAATCTCTAAAAAGAGGTCTTCCTCTAGCATCTCTTTGAATTAAAATTTTTTGAGATTTTCCTCTTAAAATATCCTCATATTGTTTTTCAATGCCTTCAAGACCTTGCCCCTCTACTCCTGTAAAGCCTAAAACTTTAGATAAGGAAACTTCATTTGTATAAAACCTTTTATCTTCTTCTAAAAAATAAAGTCCTTCTAAATTCCAAGATTTAACTTGTTCTAATTTTTTTTTATCTAAATGTCTTTTTATCCATACAAATCTCTTATTTTTATCTAAAAATTTATTTAAATAAAAAGCTTTTGGCTGTTTAAAAAGACGAGATAATTTTTTAGCCACATAATAAGGCTCTTTCATTCGTTTTGGATCTGCAAATAAAGACTGAGAAGGAATTGAAACAGCTAGTTCTTTATTATAACGATCATAAATATCCCCTCTCCTAGGCTTTAAAGTGACTGTTCTTTCAAATAATTTATTTTGAAGATTAGAAAGTTTTGTATTTGGAAGAAGTTGAAGCCAAGCGCTTCTTATAAATAAAATGCTCCATAAGAATATAAAACTAAGAATTACAAAAAAAATACGCTTACTGATTATTTGACCTTTAAACATGTTGCCCCTCTAACTTGATCTTATTTATATCAAATATAAACTAAAATAAAAAGTCTGGTTTTTTTAACAGCTTTAATCAATGATAGTAGCTTTACCGTTGATCACTTGTATAATCTGGCCCTGTTTTTTATATTGAAAAGAATGTTTTTTAGCTAAATTTTCCAGCCTTTTTGTTTGTGTCTTATTACCATAAATTTTAATATTAGAATAATATTCATCTTGAAGGGCATCAAAGGTCAAAGTCGCTTGATATAAAGCATAACTAAACCTTCTTAATGTAATTTTAAAAAAAGCAATAACAAAAAGAGTACATACAATAATCAAAAGACTCATAAAAGGTTTAAGCTCTTTCTTATTATATAAAATCATCATCAATTATTCCAATTAAAGCTTAAATAAATATTCTTTATATTTCAAGCTTTTGAAAAACTCTTAATTTGGCGCTCCGGCTCCTAGGGTTATTTTTTCTTTCTTCGTTTTGGGATTGAATCACTTTTTTATTATATAAAATTCCTTTTCCTTCCTTAACAAACCGGCGAAAGCCTTGTTTAATTATTCTATCTTCTAAAGAATGAAAAGATATCACTGCCCAATACCCTGAAGAATTTAGCAAATTAAAGTAAGAATCTAAACATCTTATTAATCCTTCTAACTCTCCGTTGACAGCTAGTCTTAAAGCTAAAAACCAAGTCGTTGCAGGATGTTTATTTTTATAAAAACCATAATGCTTTTGAATCAAGCGAGATAACTCCATTGTCGTTTCAAATTTTTTTCTTTTTCTTTGTTTCACAATATCTGAAACAACACGAGAAGGATTTTTAATTTCTCCATATTTTTTAAAAATCTGTATTAGTTCTTTTTTACTATATTCATTAATAATATGTTGGGCTGTAAGAGTTTGTTTTTGATCCATCCTCATATCTAAAGGACCTTCTTTATAAAAACTAAAACCTCTTTCCTTGTTGTCTAATTGAGGCGAACTCACACCTAAGTCCATTAAAATGAAATCAAAATTTTGTGTATCTCTAAAAATCAAGGGATAGTCATAAAAATTTTTATTTAAAAGTTTTATTTTTCCATCTTTAAATTCTTTTAAATTTAATCCAAATTCAATAGCAGAGCTATCTCTATCTAAAGCCAAAATAAAAGCTTTAGGAAATTTTTTTAAAAAAGCTTGGCTATGCCCTCCTCTTCCAAAAGTACAGTCTAATATGTTTTTGGGAGGATTTTCATCTGAAAATAAAGAGAGTATTTCTTGTAATAAAACAGGGGTATGCTGAGAATATTTTAAATTATTAAACATGAATTTTTTAAAAAATTCTGCAAGCTAAGAATTTAAACTCTTTAAAGCTTTTAAAACTTCCTCAGCATGTCCTTTTACTCTTACTTTGTTCCATTCAGCTTTTACAATTCCTTCTGGCGAAATTAAAAAGGTACTGCGTTCAATGCCTAAAAAAGATTTTCCAAACATGCTTTTTTCTTTAAAAACAGAA
>JAPORL010000222.1 GCA_026712605.1 Pseudobdellovibrionaceae bacterium
TTCTTCTTCTGAAAAATGAATAGGAATGTCAATAAGTACAGAGATAAGCATGTGCCCTCGCTTTTTTTTATAAGAATCAGAAGAGGGAAACCCTTGGCCTTTTAATTGAATTACATCACCCCCGTGGGTGCCAGCGGGAAGCTGAAAAGAAACTCGACCTCCTAAAGTAGGTATTTCCACCTCTCCACCTAGAACAGCTTTGGTAAAGGGAATAGGTAAATTCATTAAAATATTTTCTTTTTCTAAAGTAAATAGAGGATGTTTTTTGTATATAATAGAAACATATATATCTTCTTTTGATTTATTTTTTTGATTGTGAATTTTTATACTTTGGTTCTCTTTTGTTCCTGGAGGAATGTGGACTAAAAAGGTTTCTTTTTGTGCGTTTTTTAGGGAAATGGTTTTTTTACATCCGAGAGCAGCTTCTTCTAAAGATACTTCTATTTGTCCGTGTATTTGGTCAGAGGAAAGTTTATTTGTTTTTGTGAAGTATGTTTTTAAACCTTTTATAGAAAAAGCATTATCTTTTTTTTTATCGGTAGAGGGAGGAGTGTAAGATGTTTTTTTTTCAGGAAAAGGAGGTTGTGGTTGAGATGAAGTAGGTTCTTTTTTAGGATAGGTGGCGGAGTAAGGAGAAGCGGAGGGAGTCGCTATAAAAGGGGCATAAGAATGATAGGACTCGTATAAAGGAGAAAAGGCTTCTTTTTGTTTTTTTTGTTCTTCCTTTTTTTTTTCTTGTTCTCTTTGTCGGTCAAAATCTTTTCTTTTAAAACTGTCACTGAGTATTTGATAGGCTTCATTTATTTGCTTAAAGGTTTCTGCTGCCTCTGGATTGTTGGGGTTTTTATCAGGGTGATACAAACGGGCCAGTTTTTGATAGGATTTTTTAATTGTAAATGGGCTGGCCAAAGGAGAAATTTTTAAAATTTCATAATAGTTTTTTTTATTATCCACTGACATTTTTATTTTGTTCCTTATGGTTTATAGTGCTTTTTCGAGAAACAATCACCTCTGCGGGACGAATCAATTTATCATGAAAAAAGTAGGCCTTTTTAATAACATGAATAATATGTTCGGGAGGAACTTCCTTGCTAACGACCGCATCCACAGCGCAGTGAATAGTTGGATCAAAAAAAGCTCCTGTACAGTCTATTTCTTTTACACCCACTTCTTTTAAGAGAAGTTTTAACTTATTATAAATCATTCTAATACCTTCTTTGAACTCAGTGATGTTTTGTTCTGTTAATTCTTGCTCTATAGCTCGGTCAAAGTCATCCATTACAGAAGTCAATATTCTGTGGATGATATGTTGGCCTTCATATTTTCTTATGGACTCTAATTTTTTAGTATTATTTTTTTTATAGTTAGCGTACTCAGCCATTAAAAAATGATATTTAGTATTAAGAGCCTCATACTCCTCTTTTCTTTTTTGTTCTTCTGGAATTAATTCAGGTTCTTTTTTGAGAGGATTAACTAGATCTTGTGTTAGTTCTTCTGAAGAGAGAGAGTCAGTAGAAGTACTTTGCTCTTCGGGTGGAGTGGAAAGCGGTGTTTGTTTTTTATTTAATTTTCTGGGTTGGGCTCGTCTTAGGTTTTTTCTGTCTTTCATATATTATCTCCCTGTATTTTAATTTCAGTTTTTTATATTGACTCTTAAGAAGAGTTTTGACTCTCTTTTTATAAAAGAGGAATTTTTATGGATTTTATTCTATAACTCGGTGGTTTTTCATTTACACTTGAGATTACTTTTTTAATTAAAAAATTCCTACTTTAAATTTATTTTTACTGGGTAAAGAACAAAAATCAAGTCTTTAAAGGGTGATATTTGCCTTTTTGTCTTATTTTTTGTATAATAGAGGTATGTCACAAAAAACTTTTTTGGAAAAACCTTCGGAGTTTTTTGATACTTTGGTTCAGGAAAGTTTAGCTGCAACTGGTGTTTCTGTTTCTCTACCAGTGAAGAACTATTTATCTGATTTGTTACAATTTTATATTTTTTCTGATCATCTTTTTTCTGAACTAAATACTTCAGGAAAAAAGCAAGTAAAAACCCTGGCGGAGCTCTATTTACATAGTCAGCATTCAGGGGTTTCTTTAAAAAATAATTTGAAACAAATGGGAGATATAAGTTTATACATAAGCGGATTCTTTAGAGAGTCTTTGAAAAAAAAACTGGTCTCCGTGGATTATTATATTAATATGGGAAGACAGGCTTATCAGAGTTTATCTGACTTTCAGAAAGATGGAGATGTCTTTGAAGAATTAGCTTTACGCTTTAAGGATCTGGTAGTTGTTTTATTTCAAATTCGGAAAAAAACCGCTACAACTAATGATATGCATTCTTTACTTGACCAATATATGGAAACAGGTTCTACTAAGGCCGCTAAGGACTGAATAAATC
>JAPORL010000249.1 GCA_026712605.1 Pseudobdellovibrionaceae bacterium
CAGCAATACCCGTTGTTCCCCCTCCAATATCCACAATCATACTACCCTTTGCTTCTGTAATAGGAAGACCTGCTCCGATAGCGGCCGCCATAGGTTCTTCAATAAGATATACCTCCCGTGCTCCGGCGGAGTAAGCAGATTCTTTTACCGCTTTTTTCTCTACTTGTGTAATCCCAAAAGGAACACAAATGATAATACGAGGACGAATTAAACGACGAGAAGGAGTAGAAGATCGGGTAATAAAATATTTGAGCATTTTCTGAGTAATTTCAAAATTAGCTATAACTCCATCTTTAATAGGACGAATAGCTTTTATACTCCCAGGAGTACGACCTAACATAAATTTAGCTTCTCGTCCCACCGCTAAAACTTCATCTTCACCTCTGATCGTTTTTTTTACTGCGACCACAGAAGGCTCATTTAAAATAATACCTTGCCCTTTAGCATAAACCAAAGTGTTAGCTGTGCCTAAATCAATCGCTAAATCCTGTGAAAAATATTCATATACTTTATTAAAAAAATTCATACTTTAACCTTTTACAAAAAACGGCACCCCAAGGGATTTTATTTTTCCGCACTGTCATAGAACAACAGTAATCTTATTTTTTTCTCCCTCTGTTTATTTTTTACCTGTTTTACACTAAAAAGTCTAATTCTTAAAAAAACTGATATTTCATCTATTGATTATTCATACTCTTAAGAGATAGTTTTTCTTACCAGAAGTGAGTGCAAAGAAAGTTTTAAAGGAAATTAAAAAGAAGAGAAAAATTACTTTTTTCTCTGTAGCTATTTTGTTTTAAATTTATGCAGCGCATCTTTTAAGATTAAAAATATATCACTTTTTACTCACCTGAAAATATTTTAATGGAATTTTTTGATTAAACTGAATATTAGAAAAAGTATATTTCTCTTCATTTCCCAAGTTTTTCCATTTAATCCAAGCTGTCAAAATTCTTTTTCCATCCACTTTTACAGAAAAAGATTGGATCTCAGAGTTATTATGAATAGGTTCAAACTGGAAAATCCATGTTCTTCCTTTAGGGCGAGAGTGCACAACTCTAAAATTTTGAAACAACAAATGAGGATGAAACAAAAAAGAAAGCAGACTTTTATTTTTAAGAGAAGTTTGTATATCCCATTCCAATACTTGTTTTTTTTCCCCTGCGGGTGAAGTGATATACCACAAATGTTTTCCATCAAAGATAATTTTAGTTTTTAAAGGGTCTTCTATTTTTAAAAGTATAGATCCTTTTGACAGAAAAATTTCTCCTTTAGAAGTTTTTGTTTTATGAAGCAATTTTAAGTAAGTCTTTTTCTCAAAGTCCATCCTTACACCAGAGTTTTTAGCGTACCCTTGAATAAGGTTTTTAAAATCAAGAAAAGAAAGAGAAAAACTAAAACCACTAAATAGGATTACACTAAATAGCCCTATATAGAAATAATAAGTCCCTCTCACTTTTCCCCCTTTTTCTAAAGTTTTAAATCTCATTAAAGCATAAGATCACAGCGCCAAGCTAAAGTAAAAATAACAAAACATCTCGGTTTTTTCAAAGCCTGCCAAGCCGCTCTGGCGGTAGCTCCTGTAGTCAATATATCATCCACAAAAATAATTTTCTTTGGGTGAAAAGAATCTTTATTTATATGAAACTTAATTTTTTTTCTTTCTTGTCGATCTCTTCCTTTTTGAAACCCCTCTTTTTTAAGAAAATGACTTCTTCTCAGAGGATTAAACAAATCTAAGCCCATTAAACGAGAAAAAGAAAGAGCGAGACAAAATGCGTGGTCAGAGGAACAATGATCAGAGCGCACAGGAGCTGGAACCAAAACTGTTTCCATAGGAATAGGGTACTTTTGAACAACACGATGCACATATTCCATAGTAATTTTATTAAAAATAAATCTTGGACCTCCTTTTTTTAAACTATTTAAAAAAAGACGAATAAAAAAATCATTTTCTCCATTCCAATCAAAAAGACGAATATGAGTCCAGCCATCCTGTTCTCGAATCATATCTTCAGGACTTAAATAAAAGCTTCTTAACTTTTTCCAACAACTGGAACATAACCAACAAACGGGAGGGACAGATAAGCGACAAATACAACAGCTTCTAAACCAATCCCCCGGTTTTAATTTATTATACCAAAGATTTTTCATTTCTATTAAATATATGCAAAAACCATACCATTTATAAAATTCCAGTAACGGGGTCTTTTCTGATTTGAATAAGAGATTCTTTCCATAAATCTTCAAGACGATAATACTCTCTAGTATAATCATAAAAAATATGAACAACCAAATTTCCATAATCTAAAATAATCCACTCTCCGCTTTCCTGTCCTTCTCTTTGTTGAGCTAAAAAAGAAAACTCTTTTTTAACTTGTTTGTGTAAAAAATC
>JAPORL010000100.1 GCA_026712605.1 Pseudobdellovibrionaceae bacterium
AGTATCTTGATAAAAAGTTTGTAAGATAGAAAGCTAAAAGCGAGTTTGGATTTGAACACATAGCGACTAAAGGTCGCTTTGTGGCAAACCGCATGTTTGAAATTTTAAGACTTATTTTATAGATGTTTAAGTGTTTTGATTAAAAGTTTGTAAGATAGAAAGCTAAAAGCGAGTTCGGATTTGAACATAAGGCGACCAAAGGTTGCTTTGTGGCAAACCGCATGTCCGAGTTTTTAGCTTTCTATCTTATAAGCTTTTCACACAAACTTCAAAATTTGTAAAAAATCCTGCAGATTTAAAATTGTTTTATACTGACAGTCATCCCTTCTTTTGTCGGAAGTAAAGCGCCTTTCCAAAGCTTACTGTTTGAAAGTCTTATGTTAAATTTTTGCATAGTTTTTATTGTTTCAACTTTAAGATCTCTATCTGATTCTCCATAAACTCCTCCAAACAAAAAAGTATTATCAGCGACTAGTAAGCCAGTTTTCTTTAAGTGTTTTTCTGCCCAGTCTAGATATTTTAAGTAAGGCTCTTTATCCGCATCAATAAAAATCATATCAAAAGGGGCAAAAGATTCTAAGACTTTAAGCTGTTCTAAGGCCGATCCCTCATGCCAGCTTATTTTTTTAAAATCAGGCGAGTTTTTTAATATTTTTTTTGAAAGCCTATGTCTGTTTTTATTGTGATCGATTGTCCAAATTTTTCCATCATGTGGTAAAGCTTTTGCTATATGAAAGCTTGAATAAGCATATAAAGTGCCTATCTCTATTACTTTTTTTGCTTTTGAAACTTTTACAAGAAATTGTAAAATCCTAGCTTCATGGGCTGAAATCTGCATACGCTTGACGCCTTCAGATTCTACAGCTTTCTGTATTTTTTTAAGTAAGGGATCTTTTAAGCCAAAAGTTTGATCTAAATATTTTGTTTGCTTGCTTTTATCTGTGCGAGGCATATTAAACTTATTATTCAATAGTCTTAATACTTGTCAAATAAAAATATAGCCGTTAAGCTGAAGAAAATGTCTTTGCTATCTGTTAAAAATTTATCTGTAGAATTTAAAACAAAAGAGCTTTATGTAAAAGCTCTTAGTGGAATTTCATTTGATATAAAAAAAGGAGAGGCTTTAGGTGTTGTAGGAGAGTCAGGCTCAGGTAAAAGTGTAAGCTCATTAAGCATAATGAGATTACTTCCTCAACCTCCAGGAGAAATCACAAATGGAGAAATATTTTTTGAGGGAAAAGATTTACTTAAAAACTCGGAACAACAAATGCGTGAAGTTAGAGGTAATCATATTTCTATGATTTTTCAAGAGCCTATGACGAGTTTAAACCCTGTTTTTACTGTAGGTTATCAAATTGATGAAGCTTTAATTTTGCATCAAAAAATGGATAAAAAAACAGCTAGAGAAAAAACAGTTGATTTGTTAGATCAAGTCGGAATTATAAATCCCAAAGCTCGTGTCAATTCTTACCCTCATGAAATGAGTGGAGGTCAAAGGCAAAGAGTCATGATCGCTATGGCTATAGCCTGCAAGCCCGATTTACTGATTGCTGATGAGCCCACTACAGCCTTAGATGTTACAATACAAAAACAAATTATAGAGCTTTTAAAAAAACTTCAAGAAAAAATGAATATGAGTATAATGTTTATTTCGCATGATTTGGGAGTAATAGCAAAAATCTCTCAAAGAGTTTTGGTAATGAAAGAGGGAAAAATTGTAGAAGAAGGTCTAACATCAGATATTTTTAAAAAGCCTATTCAAGCTTATACTAAAGGTTTAATTGCTTGCCGTCCTCACTTGGATATAAAAACTTCTCGCCTTCCTATTGTAAGTGATTTTTTAGAGGGAAAGGAGCAGGCTTTAAATAAGTTGCCTCTTAAAGAAAAAAAGAAGTCTTCTTCTCAAACTTTATTAGAAGTTAAAAACTTGAAAAAATACTTCCCCTTAAAGAAGTCTTTTTTTGGAAAAGCTTTAAGTTATATAAAAGCAGTAGATGATGTTTCATTTTCAATCAGTAGGGGGCATACCTTAGGTTTAGTAGGGGAATCAGGTTGTGGTAAAACCACTTTAGGCAGAGCGCTTTTACATTTAATAAAACCTTCTTCTGGAAGTGTTTTATATGGTGAAAAAGACATCTCAAAACTTAACAAAAAAGAGCTAAAATCTATTCGTCAAAAAATGCAAATTATTTTTCAAGACCCTTACGCTTCTTTAAATCCTAGAATGACAGTTGGCGCTTCTATTATGGAGCCTATGATCATTCACAAATTGTATTCTGGTAAAGAGGAAAGGATTGCTAAGCTGGAATCTCTTATGGAGCAGGTGGGATTAAATAAAAATATGAAAAATCGTTATCCTCATGAGTTTTCAGGGGGTCAAAGACAAAGAATTTG
>JAPORL010000187.1 GCA_026712605.1 Pseudobdellovibrionaceae bacterium
CCTATCCTTTTTACAAGCCAGTATCTGATTGGAATAGCTCAATCACTTAGCCAATCCATTATAAATTTAACTTTTTAAGATTATTATGGGGAAGCTATTTGTTAATTAGAGAACATGAATATTTTATTTGGATTCTTTAAAAGAGTTTCTTTTAATTTCTTCTTTCCCCATTTTTTTTCTACTTCTTTTAAATGAAATAATTTTAAATTCGTAAATCTTCCAAAATCGTCTTGAATCATTGCTATAACTCCATTTTCCCCTATATAAGATTCTATAAACTTCACAAGCTCTTTTAAATCTTCTAATGAACTTTGTATAAAAAAACCTCTCATTGATTTACTCAATATTCTTGTTACTGCTCCAACTCCTACCATATAAGAGTCATAATAAGCGGCTATATAAGAGTCATAATAAGATACTACACTTTTAAATTTTTTATAGCTTGATAATTGAAAATAAGAAGGATCGCTTAAACTCTTCACAGTATTTATTATTCCTATACGATTAGTTAAATAATCTAAAAACTCATTTACTTCTTTCTCAGTCCATTTTTTAAAAGAATTAAGTGTCTCTTCTTCCCATTCTTTTGTAAATCCTGATATATTATAATTGACCTCATTTTTTCTTACATAATCTATAATAAGATCACCGGGTTTTTTTTCAAACACATTCCTACAAAATGAGGAAGAGATAGAAAACTCAGGAAAAAGAAATAAGCTAGTACAAAAAAATATAAAACTATTTATAAAAAAATTTCTTAAAATTTGACTCATAATTTTATCTTAAGCTCCTGTTTAGTTTTTTAATATAATATATCAAAGCTGAAAAAAATAGCTTTTTCTTTTACAAATTAAGTTGTTAAATGTTGATTTGTCAAGTCAGTAGAAAATTTCCTGATTTTTAAAACAAAAAGTAGAGTGAAAAAATTTTCACAATCCTGATCAAATTTTAATTTATATAGCTTTTTTATATCAAATTTTAATTTATATAGCTTTTTTATATCAAATTTAAAAACTTAATCTGCTTGTTTTCAGATTATAAGTGATTTTTTATTTTGGACTGTTATGTGAAAAGCTTGTAAGATACAAAGCTAAAAACGAGTTCGGATTTGAACACAATGCACCGCAAGGTGCTTTGTGGTAAACCGCATGTCCGAGTTTTTAGCTTTGTATCTTACAAGCTTTTCATCAAGAAACTTAAACAATATATACATAAGAATTAAAACTTTAGATAGGCGTTTTTGCGATAAAGTGAGTTGTCACTATTCAAATCAAATCCGAACTCATTGAATATCTATTTTTATAAAATTTTAAATCATAAAGATTGACAAAATCTCAAGCTAACAGATAGAACAAAGCTATGTTTAAAATCAGTTCTTTTTATAAATTTTTTCCAATAAAAAAAGAAAATCTTAAGCAGAAAAAATCTAACATTACAAAGTCTTGTAAAGATCTAAAAATAAAGGGATTGGTTTTAATCAGTGAAGAAGGCTTAAACGCTACCTTTTGTGGAAAGGAGAAGGAGATAGAAAACTTAAAAACAAAACTTACTTTTTTATTTAATCAAGATTTTTTTTGGAAAGATTCTTATAGCTCTCTACCCGCTTTTAAAAGACTGTCTGTCAAAATAAAAAAAGAAATCATAAATATAGGAATAGAACAAAATCACTTAACTCCTTTTAAAAATAATGGACAGCTTTCTCCTCAAAAATGGCAATACAAATTAAAACAGAAAGTTCAAATTTTAGATGTTAGAAACAATTATGAAGTGGCTCTAGGGCGTTTTGAAGGAGCCAAATACTTAGATATGGATACTTTTCAAGAATTTTCAAAAAAATTAGATCAGTTGAAAATAGATAAAGAAAAAGAGACTTTGCTTTACTGTACAGGAGGAATTCGTTGTGAAAAAGCCATTGAGCTCATGAAAGAAAAAGGCTTTCAAAAACTGTATCAACTAGAAGGTGGTATTCTAAATTACTTAAAAGAATTCCCAAACTCTCATTTTAAAGAAGAATGTTTTGTATTTGATCACAGAGTATCAGTTAATCAAAATCTAGAAATGGGAAAAAAATACTCTCTTTGTCCTCATTGTGGACAACCCGGAAAACTCGCTATCTCCTGCAAACACTGCGATAAGCCTACAGTTATATGTAAAATATGCCAAAAAAAAGCTATTCATTATGAAACTTGCTCTAAAAATTGCGCCTACCATTTTAAAAAAGGGCATATTTGCCGAAAAAAATATAAAAAAACTGAGAAAACAAGCGAAAGCAAAAGTTCCTTAGCTCCTTAATCTTTTTATTAAAATTTTTACAAGCTTCAAAAACACTGAAATTTTAAAATAAGAGCAATAGACACAGAGCGTAATAGATAAGAATAACACATTGCAAAAATCTCCATATAAGATAATTTTATAAAAGATTCATTTTTTAAGCTGTAATTTCTTAAATGAGTTGCAAAATAGGTCATTTTATTTGAGCTCTATTAAGAATATAAAAAAAAGCTTAAAAATTACTAGCTATTGATGATAAAAATATCAAAGATAATTTGATTAAAAAGAATAAAGAATGAACAAAGATATTAGACTTCAAGAGCCAGAAAATAAAAAAATATTAAGTAGTTTTTTAGGTTTAAACCAAAAAAAGCATAAAAAAAATCAGAAAGAAAAAATTAATGACATGTCAAAGAATATATCTTTAACAAAAAAATATATTTATCATTTTGGACCAGAATTTACAGAAGGCTCTCTAGAAGAGAAAAAATTACTTGGAAATAAAGGATCCAATCTAGCTGAAATGTCTCGGTTGGGTTTGCAGGTCCCTCCTGGATTTACTTTAACAACAGAATTTTGCAATGTATTTCTTCAGAAAAAACAAAAATTAAATGAGTGTGATAAAAAATCTATTAAACAAGCTATTGAACATTTAGAAAAAGTTACAAACAAAAAATTTAATGATAAAAAAAATCCATTGCTTTTAAGTGTTCGCTCTGGAGCAACAATAAGTATGCCAGGTATGATGGATACCATTTTAAATTTAGGTTTAAATGAACATACGGTAAAAGCTCTATCAGAGCTATGTAATGATGAAAGATTTGCTTGGGATAATTATCGCCGTTTTATACAAATGTACTCTTCTGTTGTAATGAAAATGAACTCTTCTCTTTTGGAAGTGTATTTAGAAGATTATAAAAATCAAAAAAATTATTTTAGTGACTCAGAAATCTCTGCTGAAGAGTGGAAGCAGATAGTCTATCAATTTAAAGAGTCTATTTTGCAAAATACAGGACAGCTTTTTCCAGAGGATTCTTGGGAACAGCTTTGGACGGCTATATCAGCTGTTTTTAAAAGTTGGAACAACCCTAGGGCTGTTACTTATAGAAAAATGAATGGAGAAAACTCTTCTGATGGAACTGCTGTTAATATTCAATCTATGGTTTTTGGCAATAGAGGAAATAACAGTGCAACAGGAGTGGTTTTTACTCGTAATCCTTCTACAGGAGAGAAAAGTTTATTTGGTGAATTTTTACAAAATGCTCAAGGAGAAGACATAGTAGCGGGAACTAGGACACCTTTTCTTATTGTAAATACAAAACAAAATGACAAAAAAGATTTAAAAACTCTTATGCCATCTATGTTTAAAGAATTGAAAGAGCTTTGTGCTAAATTAGAAAGACATTATAAATTTGTTCAAGATATTGAATTTACAATAGAACAGAATAAATTATGGCTTCTTCAAACTAGAAATGCTAAATGCAATATTCAAGCTCAGTTAAAAATTTTATTTGATTTATATAAAGAAGGAGTTATTACAGAAGAAGATATTTTACAAAAGATTGAGCCTAATTCTTTAAATAATCTTTTGCTTCCCTCTATTGACAGTAAAGATGGAAATACAGTTTTAGCTAAGGGGTTGCCAGCCAGTCCAGGCGGAGCCATTGGCAAAGTTGTTTTTTCTGCTGAAAAAGCTGTTGAATATAATAAAAAATCTTTACCAGTTATTTTAGTTCGCGCCGAAACTTCTCCAGAAGATATCAATGGAATGATTCACTCTGAAGGTATTTTAACTCTTAGAGGGGGTATGACTTCTCATGCCGCAGTGGTTGCCAGAAGTATGGGGAGACCTTGCGTTGTCGGTTGTGAATCTGCTGATATTGATGAAGTTAAAAAAGAGCTTTTTTTTAAAAGTCAGCTAATTAAAGAGGGAGATGAAATCACATTGGATGGTTCAACGGGTGAAATTCTGTTGGGAGCAGTAAAAATGAAAGCGCCTTATTTAGATGAAAACTTTTTTAAATTGATGAATCTTAGTGATAAATACTCAAAATTACAAGTGCGAGCTAATGCAGAAACCCCTACTGATGTAAAAAAAGCAAAAGAGTTTGGAGCTAAAGGCTTAGGACTATGTCGTACAGAGCACATGTTTTTTGAAAGTGATCGAATCAACATAATTAGAAAGATGATTTTATCTGAAAGCAGTGAAGAAAGGCAAACATTTTTAAATCAACTTTTTGTTATGCAAGAAAGAGATTTTTATGACATTCTAAAAATTATGTCTCCTTATCCTATAACAGTAAGATTGTTAGACCCCCCACTACATGAATTTCTGCCTCATAATTTAAAGGATATAGAAAAATTAGCAGAGACATTGGAAATTGATAAAAATAAACTGATTTTCAAAATAAAAAGTTTATCTGAAAGTAATCCTATGCTGGGACATAGGGGCTGTCGTTTAGCTATAACTTTTCCAGAAATTTATTTGATGCAGGTCAAAGCTTTAAGTTCTGCTATGGCTAAAATTCTAAAAGAAGGTAAAAAGATTCAAATAGAAGTTATGATTCCTTTAGTATGTGAAAGTAAAGAGTTTGAAATTTTAAAAAAATTAGTTCATAAGGAAATCCAAAAATCAGAAGAAGACTTTAAAATTAAACTTCCTATTACAATTGGCGCTATGATTGAGCTTCCCAGAGCATGTCTTCTAGCTGATGAATTAGCAAAGCATGCTGATTTTTTTAGTTTTGGAACAAATGATCTCAGCCAAACTGTTTTTGGATTTTCAAGAGACGATACAGGTAAATTTTTATCTTCTTATCTTCATGAAAATATTTTAGATCAAGATCCTTTTTCAAAAATTGATGTAAAAGGAGTAGGAGAGTTAATGAAAATAGCTATAACAAAAGCCAGAGCCGTTAAAAAAGATATTAAAATTGGTTTATGTGGTGAACAAGGAGGAGATCCTGATAGTTTATCTTTTTTTCATATTTTAGGTTTAGATTATGTCAGTTGCTCTCCTTATAGAATACCTATTGCAAAATTGGCTATTGCTCAATGCAATCTTAAAAATAAAAGGAATTAAATGTTTATAAAGCGATTAGAAATTTTTGGATTTAAATCTTTTAAAAATAAAACAATTTTAGAATTTGATAATACAAATATCACTGGAATTGTAGGTCCTAATGGTTGTGGTAAATCTAATATAGTAGATGCTCTTTTATGGGTTATGGGAGAAAATTCAGCTAAACATTTAAGAGGTGAAAGCTTATCTGATATTATTTTTGGAGGAACTAGTAAAGAGGAGCCTAGTGGATTAGCAGAAGTCAAACTGACTTTAGGTAAAGGAGATAGGGAGTTTCCTCAAGAGTATAAAAATTTTTCTGAAATTATGATTTCTCGTAAAGCTTATAGAAATGGAAAAAACGAATGCTTTATTAATGATCAAACCTGCCTTTTAAGAGATATTAGAGAACTCTTTATGAATACAGGAGCAGGTTGTAAGGGTTTTAGTATTATTGAGCAAGAATCTATAGAAAAATTAATTACAGCTAAACCTGTTGAAAGACGCTTTATTATTGAAGAGGTGGCTGGTATTACTAAATTTAAAAATCGGAAACAGGAATCAGATAGAAAATTAGATTTAACAAATCAAAATTTAAAACGACTTGATGATATCTTGAAAATGCAAGATTTACAATTAAGTCAGTTAGCTAGCCAAGCAAAAAAAGCGGATAAATATAAAAAACTTAAACAAGAAATAGAATCTAGACAAAAGCAAATTTACAGTTCGGCTTATCATGATTTGATACAGGAACAGTCAAATATATTATCTAAAATAAAAGAAAAAGAAAAAGATCAAAGTTCTGTAGAACAAGAATTAAATCAAGATATAGCTGAAGTCAAAAAAATAGAATCCCATATTGAAAATTTACATGTTCAAACTGAAGCTATCACAAAAGATATATTAGCTAAAAAAATGGATGAAATGAGTTTAAAAGATAAGATGAAAACTGTTGAAATGGTTAAATTAGTTCAAAATAAGGTTAAATTAGTACAGACTAAGAAAGAAAACCTCAAAACAAAAGAAAAGGATATCCAAAAAGAAATTGTTATCTTTAAAGATTTTTCAGGAAATTTTAGTTTTGAAAATCTTAATAAAAAACTCCTTGGTGTTAAAGAATATATAGATAATGAAAAACAAAATAAAAACTCTATAGTATCTAATATTGATATTTTAAAAAAGCAAATTCAATTTTTAGAAAATGAAATAGAAAGCTTAATCTCAGAGGAAAAATCTTTTCAAGAACAAATAAAATTAAATATTAATCAAAAAAGCAAATCTCTTTTTATTTTAAAAAAAGAAAACCGAAATCAGATTCTATTAAGTGAGAAATTACAGAAATTTGAACAAGCAGAAGATCAGTTACTCAAAAAAAAATCTTTGTTAGAAAAGGAGCTTAGAGATTTGAAGTCTGTTATTTCTGTGTTGTTCCATAAAACAGAACAGATGAATAATTTTTTGATGGAGCTTGAAGAGATTAATCCAGGAGCTGATAGTCTATTAAAATCAAAATCTGAAAAGTTCAATTCTTTATTTCAAAATTTAGAAATAGATTCTGAATATACAACAGCTTTAAGCTCAGTTTTAGGCTCTTACACTCAAATTATTGTACCAAAAGATCAAACAAATATAGAAATAGGTATTGACTATTTAAAGGATGAAAAAAAAGGAAAAGCGTATTTTTTAAGTTCTCTTCCGACTATAAAAACAGAAGAATCTCTACAGAAAGATATCAAAACTTATCCTGCTTTTATTTGCTTTTTAAGTGAAAAGATAAAATGGAATCTTTACAATATGCCCTTAAAATCTTTTATGGAAAAAACTGTTGTTGTTTCCAATTTAAAAGCAGGTTTTGAATTAAAAAAACAGTTTCCATCGTTTCAGTTTGTTACTAGGGATGGTGATTTTATAAGTAGAGATTCTATAGTTTATGCCGGTTCAGTTGATCTGAAAATCAGCTTATTTCAGATTCGTGATCAAATTAAGGAAGGGAATAAAGAACTCACTAATAGAAAAGTTCAACTCAAAGCTAAGGAAATACAATATGAAAATTGTTTAGATCGCATTAATGATATTGAAAAGGATAAGCAGGATACAAAGCAAAAATTAAAAGAAACTTACAAAGCTATAAACCTAATTCAACAGGATTTAGATTTTATAGAAAAAGATAACTTAAGACTTTCAGAGATAAGAAAGAAAAATCAAAATAAACAGAAAGATTTTCAGATAAAAAAAGAAAATCTAATAGATCATCAATCTGCTTATAGTCAAGAGATTAAAAAATCAGAAGATAATCTAGCTATTAAAAATTCTTTTTTTCAAATCTTAGAATCGGCATTAGAGAATCGTAAAGAACAAAAAAATCTAGAACAGGAAGAACAGCTTCTTTTAAATATAATCAATCAATCTCAAAATTCAGATAAAAATTTATCTGGTTTAGAGCTTGATAAAGAGATAAGTAACAATGAGAAACAAAAACAGAATTTAGAGCAGAAACAAATAAAAGTTCAAAATCAATTAAAAGAATTTCGTATGGAAAAAGATAAAAAAGAACAAAATATAAAAAAATTAGAACAGGAAATTTTTCAAACTAAATTAGATATTAATAGTTTAATGGCAGAAAAAGACAAAAAAGAGTTAGAGAAAACATACTTAAAAAATCAGTTTTTAGAAAATTATAAATTGCATATTGAACATTACAATAAAGAAGATAACAAGATACCTTTAGAGCAATTAAAAGACGAAATGAAGAAATTTGAACAACAGTTGGATCGAATTAAAGAAGTTAATTTTATGGCTTTAGAAGAATATGAAAAACTATCTAAGGAAAATTTTTTCTTAAATGAACAAAAAGAAGATTTGATAAATTCAAAAACAGAAATTTTAAAGGTTATTTCTCATATTGATAAGATTTGTCGTGTAAGATTTCATGATATGTTAGAAGAGATCAACAGAAGGTTTTCAAAAGTGTTCCCTATTGTTTTTCAAGGAGATAATGCTAAAGCGGAACTGATCTTACATGAAGATCCAGAGTCTCAAGAAACAGGTGTAGATATTTTGATACATCCTCCAGGAAAAAGACCTCAAAGTGTGAGTTTGCTTTCCAGAGGTGAAAAAGCATTAACCTCAATTTGTTTGATTTACTCTTTATTTTTAGTAAAACCTTCTCCTTTTTGTATTATAGATGAAGCCGATGCTCCTTTAGATGATGCCAATATTTTCCGTTTCTTATCTATTTTAAAAGAAATGTCAAAAAACAGTCAGATAATTACGATTACCCATAACAAGAATACTATGCATGCCTGTAGAAGACTTTACGGAATCACACAAAAACAGCCTGGTATTTCTCAAGTTGTTTCTGTCGATTTAAAAAAGGCTCCTACAAGTTCTCCAGATCAAAGAATATAATATTTTTTAATCTCCATTTTAAATATTTTAGAGATTTAATTATTTAGCCACTCAAAAAGCTCTTAAACAAATCTGTATTATTTAAATTTTTCTGGACTATAGCCTAAGGTTCAATTTTTTTATTTCTCTTTTTCGTTATTTTAGATTTTAAATAAAGTAAAGATATTGGAATCTTTCAACAAAGAGACTGGCAACTGTGAAATATTTTATTCTTTTAATGTCTACAACTTTATTGATCTCTGGCTGTCATTTTTTAGCTGGAGATAAAACAGATATGTCTGAAGAAAATGTATTAGAAGAAGAAAATATAGATGATTTCATAGTTGAAGAAGATGAAATGGATGAAGAAGATGACATGACCGAAATGGATGAAGAAGGCAACATATTAGAAATGGATGAAGAAGATGACATGACCGAAATGGATGAAGAAGGTGATAAAAAAGCTGGATTTTTTGGTTGGTTATTTAGTGACTCAGATGATTCAGAAAACATGGATGAAATGGATGAAGAAGATGACATGACCGAAATGGATGAAGAGGCTTCTTATATTGAAACAAATTATGATGATACAGAATCTATAATTTCTCAAGAAGAAGTTACAAATCAAATTCAACAAGAGATTCCAGATCAAACTCAACAAGAAGCTCCAACTCAAACTCAAGAAAAGGTAGTCCAAGCCTTTGTTTCATTAAATAAAATTATGAAAACTCCTTACATGAAAGCAGGTCAGATCGTAAATGCCGTTTATATTGCCAGACCCAATGAAGATATGGAAATTATCAGTCAAAAAATATATGGTAGAAATGAAGTTGATCAGCTTTTAAAAATTAACAGTCATTTAAAAAATCGTTCTATTGTTGTAGGAGATAAAATTTATTATAATTCACCTAGGCGTCCTGATGATACCAGTCAGCTTTTATTTTTCTATGAAGATAACAATGTGCCTCCTTCCTACTATACCTTATCTCCTGGAGAAAATATTAGAAATGTAGCTTCTCAGCTTTTAGGTCATCCTAAAAGTTGGAAAGAAATTTGGGCTATTAATCCGAATTTACAATCTAAGGGAGAAATACAAAACAGTTTAAGTATAATGTATTGGCCTCAAGGCTCTTCTCAACTCGCTTCCAATAATCCAACACCAGCACCTTCTGTAGTAGATTCTCAAATGGACACCAATCCAGAAACTCCAATAAATCAACAAAACCAGCAGATGCCTTTAGAAGAAGAGACAACTCCATTAATAGCTGAAAATGAGGAACCGATTCAAGATTTGAATCCTACACCACCACCCACTATAGAAAGTAATTTAAAGGAACCTAAAGGTATTTTACAAGATCTTTTAGATAATATAGAAATTATAGCGGGAATTATTCTATTTTTGGTAATATTATATTTAATTATACGAATTATTATCAATAAAGGTAAACAAAGAGATTTTGATTATACAGCTACAAATATGGAGTAGCTTTTTAGTGAAATAAACAGTTAAAACTGATCTTTTTTGTCATTTCTGATACTTTTTTGTCATTTCTGCGAAAGCAGAAATCTTCACTGAGACTTATCTACATGATCTCAATTTACTCCTTATGTTGAAAGAGACTTAAATTTTCAGTATTTTAAGTCTTAATTAATTTTATTTGACAAAAACTATTTTTTTGTTAATAATGAATATTGACAAGCTAGAGATTTTCTATTTATATTATTTCTAGTCTTTATAGGTAATCACAATTTTTTTAAAACTCAATTAAATTATGTCTGATAGTATAACAAAAGATAAATCTTCTTTTACTGGCATGTCGTCCTCAAATAGAGAGAAATCTCATTCTTATAGAGGAAAAAACGGGAAAAAATCTCGTTATAACAATTCTAATAATCGGAATAGTTTAAGAAATGGAATTCCTAATGAATCGCATTCAGTCAAAGAGCCATCTCCACCCGTTGATCTTTCTGATATAACACTTACAGAGGAAGAAAAAAAAGATTTAGACCTAAAAAACTTAAAATCTAAGGATATTCATTCTCTTACTAAACTAGCTCATAAGTTAAAAATAGAAAATCCAGGCAGTTTAAAACGCCAAGATATGGTTTTTGAGATTCTAAAAAGAGCGGGACAATTAGGAGATATTTTAGGAAGTGGTGTTTTAGAAGTTCTATCTGACGGCTATGGCTTTTTAAGATCGCCTGATTATAATTATTTGCCCGCTGTTGATGATATCTATGTTAGTCCCTCTCAAATCAGAAAATGGGGATTAAAAAGTGGAGATACTATCAGTGGTACTATTCGCTCTCCTAAAGAAGGAGAAAGGTATTTTGCTCTTTTAAAGATTGATCAGCTTAATTTTAAAGTTCCTGAAAAAAGCCATGATAAAAATTTATTTGAAAATTTAACTCCTTTATACCCTCAAGATCGTTTTAGATTAGAATGGAAACCGACTGAATTTACTACTCGGGTCGTTGATTTAATGGCTCCTTTGGGTAAAGGGCAAAGAGCTTTAATTGTAGCCCCTCCCCGAACAGGTAAAACAGTCCTTTTACAAAATATTGCTAATGCAATTTCTACTAATCATCCAGAAGTTTTTTTAATTGTTTTATTAATTGATGAAAGACCCGAAGAAGTAACAGATATGTCACGAAGTGTAAAAGGAGAGGTTGTATCATCTACTTTTGATGAGCCTCCTCATCGTCATGTTCAAGTCGCTGAAATGGTTATAGAAAAAGCAAAAAGATTAGTAGAAAATAAATATGATGTAGTGATTCTTCTAGATTCTATAACAAGATTAGGGAGAGCTTATAATACTGTTATTCCTCCTTCTGGAAAAATTCTTTCTGGAGGTGTGGATTCAAATGCTTTACACAAACCAAAAAGATTTTTTGGAGCGGCTAGAAATATTGAAGAAGGGGGTAGCTTAACTATTGTAGCAACAGCTCTTGTAGATACAGGTTCAAGAATGGATGAAGTGATTTTTGAAGAATTTAAAGGAACTGGTAATTCAGAAATTATTTTGGATAGAAAACCGATGGAAAAAAGGATATTTCCATGTATGGATATTTATAAATCAGGAACAAGAAAAGAAGATTTGTTAGTCTCTAAAAAAGAGTTAGATCGTTTATATATTTTGAGAAAAGTACTAGCGCCTATGGGAATTGTAGATAGTTTAGAATTTTTAATTGATAAGTTAAAAAGCACTAAAACTAATCAAAACTTTCTTGATAATATGAGCAGTTGATTTTTTTAAATATAAAAAATCAGTATGAAAGAACAAATTTCTAAAATAAAAAAAAAGTATCTTGATCTAAAAAAAAATATAAATGATTCTACATTAATAAAAGATACTAAAACTTTAGCTAATTTAAGCCAAGAACTTTATCATATAGAGAAAATCTATAATATCATTATAGATTATGAGAAAATAAAAAATCAAATACAAGAAAATTTGACTCTAATTAAAGAGGAAAAAGATTCAGGCTTGAGTGAATTAGCTAAAGAAGAAAATCAAACACTTTCAAACATTCTTAAACAAAAAGAAGAAGAGTTAAAAATAAAATTGCTTCCAGGAGATCCTAATGATAAAAAAAATGTCATTTTAGAGATAAGAGCTGGGGCCGGAGGCGATGAATCTTCCTTATTTGTTCAAGAGCTTTTTTCAGCTTATTGCGCTTATGCTCAATCTAAGTCTTGGAAGGTGGATGTTATCTCTATTTCAGAAGGAAATGTGGGAGGCTATAAAGAAGTTATAGCCAGTATAAATGGTTTTATGGTTTATAGCACATTAAAATATGAATCAGGAGTTCACCGAGTTCAGCGTGTCCCTAAAACAGAATCTCAAGGTCGTATTCACACTTCTACCATTACTGTAGTTGTTTTACCTTCAGCTGATCCTGTAAATGTTAAAATTAATCCCTCTGATTTAAGGATAGATGTTTGTCGTTCAAGTGGCGCAGGAGGACAGCATGTTAATACAACAGATTCCGCTGTAAGAATTACTCATCTTCCTACAAAAATTACTGTTTATTGTCAGCAAGAAAAATCACAGCATGCCAACAAGGAAAAAGCCTTCAAGATTCTTTATGCCAGAATTCTTGACTTTCAAACAGATAAAAAGAAAAAAGAAGAATCTCAAAAAAGACAAGATCAAATGGGAACCGGAGATCGCTCGCAGAGAATACGAACTTATAATTTTCCACAATCTCGTCTAACAGATCACCGAATTCCAGTTACAAAAAAAAATCTATCAAATATTATGGCAGGAAATTTTGAAGATTTGTTTTCTTCTCTAAGATTATATTATCAAAATTTAGCTTTTGCAAAAGACAAATGAAATTAGATACTCTTTTACAACAGGCAAAAAGAGAGCTAAAAGCTATTTCTTATAAAGCCTATCAAGAAGCTTTGTGGATACTTTCAGACAGTTTAAAATTACCGATTAGTCAAATTTATCTTAAAAATAATGTTATTACTAAAAAGCAAGAAAAAGATTTTTGGCTTAAAGTTGATTTTAGAAAACAAGGTATGCCATTAGAATATATATTAAGAGAAAAATTTTTTTTAAATTATAAGTTTTATGTAGAAGATTCCGTTTTTATACCTCGTCCAGAGACAGAAGTTTTAGTGAAATGGCTGTTTGAAAATATTCCTAAAAATAAAGCTTTTAAGTTTATAGATTTTGGAACTGGAGCGGGAACAATAATTTTATCTATTTTAGATCATTTTGTAAATAGTTTGGGAGTAGCTGTAGAATTACAATCTAAATCCATAAAATGTATAAAAAAAAACAGTCAAAATCTCAAATTACAAAATAGATTGTATATTTTAAAAAAAGATGTTTGTAAGATCGAAAATAAAGATTTATGTCAATTTTATTTAGACACTCTCGGAAATAATTTGTCTTATAAAAAAATTAATTGTTATAATGAAAATAAGCTTTATAAAAATAGTTTTCTAAAAAAAGCAAATTCATCAAGTAAAAAATTAAATAGCTTTCTATTTGAATCATCTCCTGATCTCATTACTGCTAATCCTCCTTATATAGATCCTGAAGATAAAAATATTCAAAAAGAGGTTTATTTATATGAATCTCCCCTAGCACTTTTTTCCGATAAAAAAGGTCTAGGGCATATTATTTGTTGGTTTGAAAAAGCAATAAATCTTTTAAAGCCAAATGGCATTTATATTTTTGAATTTGGCTGGAAACAAAAAGAGCAAATTACAAATTTTTTAGATAGGCAAAAAACAATTTCTTCTTATCAAATATTAACTGATCAGTCTGGTCATCCACGAATAGCTGTTTGTTTTAAAAAAGGTTAATGTAAATCTTTCAAATAAATAATTAAATAGAGATATATTGATTAAAACTTTGTAAATATCAAGGTAAAAACAAGTTCGGATTTGAACCTTGGATTCAAGCCACATAGCGACTGAAGGTCGCTTTGTGGTACACCACATATCCGAGTTTTTAAATTTGATATTTATAAAATTTTATTTATACCTATTTAAATTTATTGATTAAAAGCTTGTAAGATACAAAGATAAAAACGAGTTCGGATTTGAACACATAGCGACTTAAGTCGCTTTGTGGCAAAACGCATGTCTGAGTTTTTAGCTTTGTATCTTATCAAGCTTTTGATAATAAAGTTTTTTAAAAATACTTGCTTTTATAAAAATAAAAATAGATTATTCTTAAAATGGCAGTTCAATCTTATATAAAAATTAAAGGCGGTTTAAAACTTAAAGGGGAAGTAAAGGTCTCTGGAGCTAAAAATTCTGTTTTGCCTCTGTTATTTTCTAGTTTAATAAGTGAGGGAGAACATCATTTTAAAAATATCCCTGATCTAAAAGACTTACATTTAGCTTTAAAACTGCTATCATCTCTTGGTTTAAGTCATAAAAAATTAAAACAGGAATTAATTATACAAAACAGACAAAAACTAACAGGAGATCCTTGCCCTAAAAGTGTCCAATCTTTTAGAGCCAGTATTTTATGTTTAGGCCCTTTAATGGATATAGGAAAGACTGTCAAAATACCTTTACCAGGAGGCTGTGATATAGGGGCTCGTCCCATTGATCTGCATATAGAAAGTTTAAATAAGATGGGAGCTAAAATTTGTATTAAAAAATCCCATATAGTAGCTATAGCTCCTAAAAATAAATTAAAAGCTTGTCAATTAAAACTCAAATTTCCTAGTGTAGGAGCTACAGAAAATCTTATCATGGCTTGTGTTTTAGCAAAAGGAACTAGTTTTTTAGAAAATATAGCCTGTGAGCCAGAAATTTTAGATTTAATAAGATACTTAAATAAGATGGGAGCTAAAATTGAGCAATTAAAAAAAAGAAAACTTAAAATAACCGGAGTAAAAAAATTATTGACTTTAAAACAAGCTTATCCCGTTATACCTGATCGTATTGAAGCTGGGACATGGCTCATAGCGGGAGCTTGTGTGAGAGGACAAATCACAGTTAAAAAGTGTGAAACTAAGCATTTAAAGTCTTTGTTTGAGAAATTAAAATTAATCGGCTTTGATGTGAAGTGGAACTCTTCTACTGCCCTTTTAAAACCAGGAAGCCAACATAAATCAATTAATGTAAAAACAGGAGTATATCCTGCTTTTCCTACTGATTTACAATCTCAATTTATAGCTCTGATGACAAGCCTTAAGGGAACTTCTTCTTTATTAGAGACTATCTTTGAAAACCGATTTCGTTATGTTGAGCAGTTAAATCGCTTGGGAGCAGGAATTCAGTTTGAAAACCCTTCTAAAATTTTGGTGAAAGGTCCTGTTTTATTAAAATCAAATAAACTTATGGCGACTGACTTAAGGGCAGGCGCAGGTCTTGTGTTAGCTGGACTAATGACTCCGGGAACTAGTGAAGTCTATGGTTTGCACCATATTGAAAGAGGTTATGAAAATTTTGTTCCAAAATTAAAATCTTTAGGAGCGGATATTCAGCTTTGTTCTTCTAAAAGTAAATTATACAAATAATCTTAAGTTAATAAAAACAGCTTATTTACAACTTTATAATTTATTTGCTACAATTAATTTGATGGATCAGTTGTGGCTTATAAAAGATAAAAAAGGGCGAATTTTTGGTCCTTATACTCAAAAAGAAGTTTGTTTCCATATTGAAGAAGGTGAATTTAAAGGAGAAGAGTTTTTTTCTAAATACCCTACTGGAACATGGAAACCTTTATCAGCTCATCCTATTTTTTATGAAAAATTACTTTCTAAAATTAACCAAAAGAAATCTTCTATATCTGAAAAACCTGCTCCATCCTTTAATAATGAGTATGAGAGTGAAGATGTAAAAGAAGAAGTAATGGAATCGACTCGTATTATTTCAAAACCTTCCATAAAAAAAGAAAAAGTAAAAATAAAATTATCTAAAGATTTTAAACAAGAGATAATAGAGGAGGAAGCTGTCAGTCAAGTTATTGAGATGGAAAATGTAAGTAAAAGATTTTTTGAAGGTTTGTTTGAATCTATAAAAATTCCAGTGCTTATTTTTATTGGTTTTATATTTGTATTTTTATTTGGTTATTTTTTCAGGGAAAATAATGTTCCTGAAAATAAAGTAGAATCTATCCGTTTGTTAGCTCCTTCTCAAAATAGCTCTTCAATTACTAAACAAGAAATACAAAACAAAACTAAAATAGCTTTTGCTCTTTACATAAAAAGTACGGTGGCGCATTACTTAAAAGCTCAGAATTTATATGTTCAAGCTTTAGAATCTCGCAACAAACCTGTTTCTGCTTATGGGTATTTATGCTTAGTTCATTTGGAGTTATGGCCTTTTTCATCTCAAAATACAAAGGATAAACAAGCTATCAAAATGACTATCAATTTAGCTCAAAAATTTGATACCAAAAAAAATTACGCTGATTTATGTAAAATTGTGAAATCTCTTATAGATAAAAAATTTGAACAAGTCTTACTGATGTCTAATCGCATTTCTAACTCTACTCAAGAAATTAATGCAATATTTTTTTATTATTTAAAAGCAAAAGCTTTGATAGGTTTAAATAAATCAAAAGAGGCTTTAAGCTATCTGCAAAGTATTTTTGTTTTAAAATCAAAATGGATTGCGCCTTATATGCTTCAAGCTGAAATTTATTATAGAAATAAAGAATATGATTTAGCTGGAAAAACCTATCAAAAAATATTAACTATTTTTAAAGATCATCCGTCAGCTAAATTAAGACTTGGAATTTTAGAATATAAGTACTTTAAAAAAATAAAAAATAGTGAAAAAACTTTAGAAAGTGTTTTAAATAAGTTAGATGATTGGGTAGAACCTGATATTTTATTTGAATCTTATATTACCTTAGCTAACATCTATTTACAAAAAAATAATAAGAAACTAGCTATCAAATACTCAAATGAAGCCTATGCTTTAGACCCTGTTAATCCTGCAATGATAAAATTGAAAGCGCAGTTAAAAGATGAGGCTAATTTTGAAAATACAAAAATTAAAGCGAGGGGTTTAATCTATAAAGGAGATTTTTTAATGAATCAAGGTAATTATTCTGCAGCTAAAATAGAGTTTGAAAAAGCTTATGAAGTCAGTCGTAGTGGATTAGCCGCATTTAAATTAGCTCAGTGTTATTGGCAGATAGGAGCCAGCGGACAAGCTATTCGTTGGTTAAAAAAAGCCATCAATTCTGATAGTGAAATGCTAGAAGCCTATTTTTTATTATCCAACTATTTATCTAGCTTATTTGATTTTGAAAGCGCTTTAGAAGTTTTAAATTCAGTTAAAAAAATATCTCCTAGTAATTCTGATTTATTTAAAGCTTATGCGCTTTTATCTTTTCGACAAAAAAAATATAAATCTACAATTGCTTATGCCGAAAGAGCTTTAAAATTTTATACTTTTGATATAGAGATATATATTTTACTCAGTAAATCTTATTTAGCTTTAGATAAAAGAAAAAAAGCTTTTTCTTATGCAAGAAAAGCCATTCAAGAAGATATAAATAATGTAACAGCTCAAATTACTTATGCTCTTACTTTAGATTCAGCTAACGCAGATTATAATACAGAAGAGTATCTCAAAGAACAAGTAAAAAACTTTCCTTCTATTACTGAATATAAACAGGCTTTAGGAGAGTATTATTTTAATAAAAAAGAGTATCAAAAAGCTCAAATAGAATTTGAAAATATTATTAAATTACAGTCTAAATTTAAGCCCGCTTATATATTTTTGGGAAAAACTCATAATGAACTATCTTTTCAAAATAACAATCAAAAACAACACTATCAGTTAGCCGAAAAATATTTTGTAGATGCCACTTTATTAGATGTATCAGATCCTAGTCCTATATTTTATCTGGGGAAATCTTATTTAGAACATGAGGAGTATCAGAAAGCTGAAAATCAATTTGAAAAAATTTTACAAATCAATCCTAACTATCCAATGATTTATTATTATATTGGTTTAGTTAATTTTTATCAAACCGGAGAAAATAATTTAGAAAAAGCTTTAAAATTTTCTAAAATCCAATCTGCTAAAACTCCTAATAATTTTTTATCTTATCAATTAGCAGGTGACATATATAAGCTTAAATCAAGAGGTGTTTTTGATACAAATCAAGAAAAGAAAAAAAGTTATGAGTTATGCGTTAAGGAATACCAAAAGGCTCTTAAATATTTAAAAAAAGATCTTGAAATTTCTATGGGACTTTTGGAATGTTATAAAGGAGCAGGAAATTTAGATTTAGCTTTAAATTTAGGCAAACAATTAACAAAACAAAAAGGGTTGTCTGGATATCCTCAGGTTTACAGAAGTATAGGTGAAATTTTAGAGCAAAAAGAAAATTATGAATCTGCAAGAACCTATTATTTTAATTATTTCCAATTGAAACCAGGAGCAAAAGATCGAAAACAAATTGAAACTCGTATTGAGACTCTCATAAAGCAAAAGAATAGTCTGACACAAGAAAAGAAAGAGTAAATAAGATGTTAAAAAATTTACATAATCTGAACTTTGATTCAAACTTATATGATAAGAAGAGTTCAAAAAAAAAACTTCAACAATCAAATTTGTTTGCCATACCTAATTTATTAGATAAAAAAGATCTGAGAAAACAGCCTTTAGAACTTATTAAAATTTGTGAAAAAATTTTTTCAAAAGGAAAAAGATTGAGAGCTCATTTAGTTTCCTTTATTGGCCATAATATTGGCTTAGATCAGAAAGAGAATATATTTTTATCTCGCATTATAGAATATATTCATAATTCTTCTTTATTGCATGATGACTTTATTGATCATTCTAAAATTCGTCGTCAAAATAAAACAGCTTGGTTTGAATTTTCTCCTGCTCAAGCTGTGTTAGCTGGAGATTATTTGATAGCTAAAGTTAATATTTATTTAGCTCAACAAAAAAATTTATCTCTTATAAATAAAACAGCAACAGTTATTTCTGAACTAGCTAAGGGAGAATTTCTTCAAAGAGAAGTTTTATATTTTAAAAATAAAGATTTAAAACAAAGAGATAAAATTAGTGAATTTAAAACAGCTAGTTTATTTAAATGGTGTCTGCAATCTCCTTTTATTTATAAGAATAGATATAATTTAAAATTAGAAAAGCTTCTTAATCAAATTGGCCTATATATGGGTTTATTATTTCAAAGATCGGATGATCTTATGGATTTTAATGTTAGAAATAAAGATAAAAAAAACTATCTTGTTGATATTAAGCAAAAACATTTTAACTCTTTTGCATGTTTTTTATTAAAAAATGCCTCTAAAAATCAACAAAAGAAACTGCAAACTGTAAGATCTGCATCTGCTGTATATAAAATATTTCCTAATTTTAAAGATCAAATTAAAAATTTTGATAATATAAATTATGAACTTATAAAAAAAACAGAACTAAAATTAGAAAAATTACAATTATTTTTAACAAAAAAAGAACAAAAGCTTATTCCTCATCTTAAGCGCTGGACAAATCTTTTATATTGGAGAAAGTAATATCTATAAAAAAAAATTTTAAAGTAAAAAGATGAAATTATTTATGAATAGAGCAAATAGAGATAAATTTTTAAAAACCTTTCCTTTACCTAAAGGTTGGAAACTTATTAAAAAAAGTAAAAAATCTCCTCATATTCTTTTGTTAAAGGATGGATATATTTTTCAATTGGATTTTTCCAAAAATAAACCTTTACTCCCTAATCAAAATCTTGTTCAAGCTATTGGATTTAAAAATCAAGCTTTATCTGTATTAGATATTACAGCAGGTTGGGCAAAAGAAGCGTTTTTAATGTTTAAACTAGGTTGTCAGGTAACAGCTATTGAGTCTAATCCTTTTGTTTTTTATCTCGTTCAAGAAAATTTAGAATATAATAATATTAATCAGTTGAAAATGAAATTAGACAATGGATTAAATTATTTAAAATCATTAAAAAACCCTCTTTATTATCCCGATATTATTTTTATGGATCCTATGTTTGGAAGTAAAAAATCTCTAAGTAAAAAACCTTTAACAATTTTAAAACAAATAGTTGGGGAAACTACAAATAAACAACAAATTTTTGATCTTGCTTTATTGAAAGCTAAAAAGAGAGTTGTTGTTAAAAGACATAAATTAGATAAACCTCTTAATAAAAATATTTTATGCTCTTTTAAAGGTCGCTCTGTTTGTTATGATGTATTCAATCCTAAAGGAGATTTTTTAAATTGAAAAAAATTTCTAATACACTTAAAGAAAAAATATTTATTTTAGAGAAAAAGCTAAAAGAAAGAGATCTTCTGTTAAAAAAATATAAAAAAGCTCTTATGGACTCTAATAAAAGAATTACAAACATCAGTCAAAAACTTGAAGATAGTCTATCTATAATTCATGATATAAATAAAAACTTAGTTCCTGTTCGCCTTCCTTCTATTTCTGGATTTGAACTAAGTCATAAATTTTTATCAGCTAATAAAGGAGTGAGTGGAGATTTTTTTGATATTATTTTTATAAAAAATACTATGAAATTTGGAATTATACTTTCCAGCTGTAACACTTATTCTTTAACTTCTCTATTCTTATCTTCTTTTTTGAAATCTGCTGATAATATTCATAAATGTAAAACATCAAAAGATTTTGTATCTCTTGTAGAAAAAAAGATGAAAATTAAATCTTATGACAAAACAGAGAAAATTAATTTGTTTTATGGAGTTATCTCTAGAAGCTCTCTTTATATGGATTATTGTTTAGTAGGAGATATTTTTGTTAGTCATAAAAGAGATGGAGAAAATTTTAATACACTTCGTCCTTGTGTAACCAATTTACTCCACAAAAAAGCTACAACTCCATTTCAAAATGGAAAATTAATTTTAGAACCTAAAGATACTTTATTGGTATGCTCTCCAGGAATTATCTATAGAAAAAATAAAACAGGAGAAAATTTTGGTCATAAAAATATTATCATATCTGCAAATAAAAAAAAATCCTCAAGTGTTTTAAAAATGCGACAAAATATTTTATTTGATTGCAATGAATTTGGAAAAAATCAAATTAATAAAAGAGACAGTACTATCTTAGTTATTAAAGTTATGGATTCTATATTGAAATTAAAAAAATCTTTTAATTAGTAAATTTTTTATGTCAAAAATTAAAATATAAGGAATTTTAAATTTTGTGTGAAAAGTTTATAAGATATAAAACTAAAAACTCAAACATGCGGTTTGCCACAAAGCGAC
>JAPORL010000099.1 GCA_026712605.1 Pseudobdellovibrionaceae bacterium
AGTCTCTTGATTAAAAGCTTGTAAGATACAAAGCTAAAAGCGAGTTCGGATTTGAACTGAATAGCGACCATAGGTCGCTTTGTGGCAAACCGCATGTCCGAGTTTTTAGCTTTGTATCTTACAAGCTTTTCACTCAAACTTCAAAATGAGACTCGGATTTGTATCTTACAAGCTTTTCACACAAAATCCAAAATGAAATTCAGCTTGCTATCTTATAAGCTTTCCACAAAATACTCTTGAATCTTATCGTTTTTAAATTATATATTAGCTTATGAATAGTTTTGAAGTAAGAAAAAAATTTATCAAGTTTTTTCTAAAAAATCAGCATCATATACTCCCCAGCTCCTCTCTTATTCCAAAAAATGATCCCTCCTTACTATTTGTAAATGCAGGAATGAATCAATTTAAAGATATTTTTTTGGGTTCAAAGTCACTGAAAGATATCTTTTCATTTGAAGGTCTATCCCCGCCAATAAACAAAAATGTAATTACCATTCAAAAATGTTTAAGAGCCGGTGGAAAACATAATGATCTTGAAGCTGTAGGACAAACAGCTTTTCATCACACCTTTTTTGAAATGTTAGGAAATTTTTCTTTTGGCGGATACTTTAAAAAGAAAGCTATATCATTAGCTTGGGAGTTTTTAACGAAAGATTTAAAAATTCCAAAAGAGCATTTATGGATTTCTGTTCATGAAAAAGATGAAGAGTCTTTTAAAATATGGGAAAAAGATCAAAAAATTCCTAAACATAAAATTTTCCGATTGGGAGATAAGGATAATTTTTGGCAAATGGGAGAGACAGGACCCTGTGGCTTCTGCACAGAGATACATTATTTTAAGGGAAAAGAATCTCAAGCTCGCCCAGAGCAACTGACAGAAATCTGGAATTTAGTTTTTATGGAATTTTATGATAAAGAAAATGGAGATAGAGAAAAACTTTCTAACCCCTGTGTAGATACAGGAATGGGCTTAGAAAGACTTTGCTCTATTTTACAAAATAAAAAAAGTAATTACCATACTGATATTTTTTATGAGACTATTAAAAGCTTAGAAACTGCCAGTGGCTGTAAATATGACTTTGAGGAAAAAGATCAAAGCCTTCAGCAAAAAGCTTTTAGAGTTCTAGCCGATCACAGCCGAGCGATATGTTTTTTAATTTCTGATGATGTTATCCCAGGAAACGAAAAAGAAAATTATGTCCTAAGACGAATTATCCGCAGAGCTTTATATTACAGTCAAAAATTAAATTCAGGTGAGAATTTATTACAGACAGCTGTAAATAAAAGCCTAGATTTAATGACTGAAATAGGTCAGCTGTTTAATCAAGAAAAAGACATGGCTCCTGTTACAAAGGCCTATCTTTCACTTCAAGGTGAAAAACAAAGAATTCAATCTGTAATAGAAATAGAAACTAAAAAATTTTTTGATAGTTTAAAGCAAGGACAAAAACTTTTGGAAAAAATTATTCAGCTAAAAAACAAAAAACATACTGAAAGAAAAATCAAAAAAATTTATGACAGCTTAAAATTAAATAAAAATCAACAAAAAGAAATTATGAAAAACCTTTCTAAATCCTTATTGCCAGCTGAAGTGGTTTATTATCTTCACGACACTCATGGATTCCCACTAGATCTCACTCGTCTTATTGCTAAAGATAAGGGCTGGACTATTCCTTCAGATTTAGAAATGAAAAAATACATTAAAGAACAATCTATAAGCTCCCTACACCAAAAAAAAGAAAATATAAAAAATCAAAGTATTCTACAAAAAAAATCTCATTCAAATTTACCGACAGATAGAAAAAATAAAAAACACCTAGCAAACAAAATAGGACTAAAAAACTATCTAAAAGATTATGTTCCCTATCTTATCCCTCTGATTAAAAATAAAATAGGAAATACGAAATTCACTGCTTACGAGACCGATCAAGAAAAAGCTCAGATAACTTTCATGGGGCTTTACTCTTTGCCTGAAAATACAAATTTTAATAAACAAAATTTACAGTCTCTCACTTCTCTTTCTACAGATCTGGCAGAAGGCTTAGAGGATTGGCTAATTGTAGATCAAACCTGCTTTTACCCCGAAGGAGGAGGACCTATTGGAGACAAAGGATTGTTAAAAACAGAAACCGGACAAGCTGAAGTTTTAGATTGTCAAAAAATAGACGAGCTTATTTGGCATAAAATAAAAGTTTTAAATGGAGAATTAAAAAAAGAGCAACAATGTAAAATGACAGTATATAAAAACTATAGAAAAGGAATAAAATCTCACCATACTGCCACACATTTATTAAACTCTGCTTTAAGAAAGATATTAGGAAACTCTGTGAGACAAAAAGGCTCTTTAGTAGAACCTTCTTTTTTAAGAT
>JAPORL010000139.1 GCA_026712605.1 Pseudobdellovibrionaceae bacterium
TTCGGATTTGAACACATTGCGACTGTAAGTCGCTATGTGGCAAAAGCCTATCCGAGTTCTTGAGCTTTGTATCTTACAAGCTTTTAATCAACCGCTCAAATATATAAATAAAATTTGGAACATATATAACTTAACCTATTTAAGAAACTATGTTAAAAAGTTTATATGAATAATCACATTGCTATTATCTGTTCTGAATTTAATAAAAAATTAGTAGAAAGCTTATACAAAAAAGCTGAAGAGGAATTTAAAAAAAATTCTCACTTTTTTTCCGCTCATTATCCTGAATGCCATTTAAAAGCAATTTGGGTCCCGGGAGCTGGAGAAATACCCTTAGCTGTTAAATGGCTTATAGAAAAAGAGCAAAAAATAAAAACTTCTTCCCGATCCCGATCCCCTATAAAATCAACTAAAGAGAAATCAACCTCTCCAAAACTTTTAGGGGTTTTAGCTCTAGGAGTTGTCATAAAAGGACAAACTGGACACTATGATTTTTTAAATGGATTTTTACAAAAAGCCTTATGGGATATACAAAAAAAATACCCTATCCCTAGCTTATTTTCTATTTCGCTTTTAGAAAATAAAGAACAATTCCAAAAACGCATTAAGCGAGCAAAAGAATCTATGAAGGCTCTCATTCAAATGATAAAATTAAAACAAAGTTTTAAATAATTTAATAGGAATTAATACTTATTCTAATAAGCTACATTAACTTACTTTTAGAAGAGTTTTATTGAGAGCTGGGGATTCTACGGGATTGATCTTGAATTTGTGATTGAACTTCGGGACTAGCGCCTGTTCCATCACAGTTGTGAGTTCTGCAAGCCATTACAATCATCTCTTGTTGTAATTTAAAGAGATTCACATCTTCATCATTTAACTTCATTCTTTGTTTAAATTCCAATTTGCTAATACCTACTGTTTTATCGTAAGCCACACGAAGTGTCTTTTTAGCTTTTTTTACATTATTATCCCACCAGTTGACAAACTGACCTGTTGGTGACTGTGCATAAGCATTCTCATCACTAATTCCATAATCCGCAGAAGAGCTTAAAATCCTTTTAATAGTTCTTTGAATTGTAGAGCCTGTTGTTTGAGAGCTGGTTTTTGTTGTTTTTGTAAGAGAGTCTGTATCAGATTTTGTAAAGGGATTGTTAGAGGCTGAAATTCCTCTCTCAGTAGAGGAAGTATCAAAACCAAGATTTTCAGATTCAGAAAGAGAGTCTAAGTCTTCTTTAAACTCTGCTGAAATAGAATCTGTACCCTTTTTTAAGATAGGATCATTAAGCTTAGAAGGGTCTAAATTTGGCAAGTTTGAGTTGGCACTTTCAGCTTGTTGGGGATTATCAGTAGAGCCTAAGCGATTATTTTTATCGTAAGAGAAAGCAGAGCTGACTGAATTGGGATCAGATGAGTTTTGAGAATAATTAGGAGAGCTAGTATTTGATCCATAATTATAAGTTCCTGTGGGATTAGTGAGTTGAGGGGAATTTTGCTGTTGTGTTTGCTGGTTTTGCTCTTCATTTGTTCCATTCTGTTTTTTACAAAGGCTTTGCATTTCTGTTATCTTTTCTTCAATTTTATGTTTTTCCATAGGATTAGAACAATTTTTAGTGATATGATAAGCTGTTGATTTGTTAGTGGCTACAGCTCCTAAAGCTGTAAAGTAGGCGCCAGGCTCGTGCTTTTTATCCCCATGATAATTTAAAAAAATCATAGCTTGGGAATTAAAAACAGATCGGATATTGTTATTTCCTTCAATTAATTCTTTACATTTTGTATTTTGATGAACAGCATTTACAGAATTTTTTGAAAAATCAGGAAGGTAAAAAGTGTCTAAAAAACTCATTTTAAAATCATCTATTATATTTTCGCAATTTAATCTACAGTTTTGAACAGCATTCATACATCTCACTCTAGCCTCTTCCACTTTATTCCATTTTTCATCTTCACAAACTGCGGAAGATTTAGCTTTGATAAGGTATAAAGCCTCTTGGTACTCATTACGCTGGTTTTGAGAGTTTCCAAAACAGGTATTATAGGCGTTTTTTATTTGATCATGGCATTTTTTAAATAGATTGGCTGGAGGTTGATTAGCTGAATCTTTATTAGGATCAAATACAGGAACAATTTTTGTTACTACTTTTTTTATATCCTCATGGTAGGCTTTACACTTATTAGGAAGAGTTATAAAATCTTCAAAAGTTTCACTTTGAGTGAAATTATCCAAATGTATTTCCCATTCCTTACAGCTTTTTTTATCATTATTGAAGCTAAAACCAGCATTCATTTTTTCAGCCCTTTGTCTTAATTCGCTGTAGAAATTTTCATTATCTAATTTGTTTTGGCAATCAGGATGAG
>JAPORL010000010.1 GCA_026712605.1 Pseudobdellovibrionaceae bacterium
GTAATTAGCAATTGAACAACTTAAAGGAAGCAAAGCTTGCAAATCACTTTTTTTTTATATAATCTAAGAAAGTTAATTTCATAGGGTACCTAATAAAAACGGCTGTTTATGGCTAAAAAATCTCTTTTAAATTTAAATCAGGAGCTAGAAGATAAAAGTCTTGAAAAGGCTCTTAGACCAAAAAACTTTGATGAGTTTCCCGGACAAAATCTAATTAAAAAACAACTGAAAGTTTTTGTATCTGCGGCTAAACAAAGAAAAGAGCCTTTGGATCATATTCTTTTATACGGTCCCCCGGGTTTGGGTAAAACGACTTTAGCTCGAATTATTGCTAATACTATGGAAGTGAATTATGTTCCTACTTCTGGCCCTGCTATCAGGAGAAAAGGAGATTTAGCCGCTATTTTAACCACTTTGAAAGATAGAAGTGTTTTATTTATTGATGAAATTCACCGTTTAAGCTCCGATTTGGAAGAGTATCTTTATAGTGCAATGGAAGATTTTTTTATTGATATTGTAACGGGAGAAGGTCTAGGCGCTAATTCTATGAGATTTCACATCTCCCCTTTTACTTTAATTGGAGCAACTACGAGAACAGGTCTTTTAAAAGCTCCTTTTAGAGATCGCTTTGGCATTATGGAAAGGTTGGATTTTTATGATGAAGATTCTCTTTGCTCTATTGTGAATCGTTCCGCTCAACTTTTAAATATAAAATTAAGTTCTGAA
This sequence comes from Pseudobdellovibrionaceae bacterium, assembly GCA_026712605.1. Lineage (GTDB taxonomy): Bacteria > Bdellovibrionota > Bdellovibrionia > Bdellovibrionales > UBA1609 > JACOND01. The sequence goes on from JAPORL010000010.1 coordinate 727, forward strand.
GGAGCTAGAGAATTAGCTAAAAGGAGTCGTGGCACACCAAGAATTGTTAATCGCCTTTTAAGAAGAATAAGAGATTATGCGCAAGTCGCTGGAAAAAAAAGTATTGATAAAGACTTAGCTTGCTATGCTTTAGAGGAATTAGGTGTCAATAAACAGGGTTTAACCCGATTAGATATGGAAATTTTGAAAACTTTACATTTTAACTTTGGGGGGCAACCTGTGGGAATTGACACTTTGTCTTCTGCTTTGAGTGAAGAAGCTGATACTTTAGAGGATTTTTACGAGCCTTATTTAATACGAAAAGGCTTAATACAAAAAACAGCTCGTGGAAGAATCTTAAGTGAAAAAGGAGAAAAATTTATTTCTCAAGAGTTTAAAAATGTCAATTTAAAACAACAGGGAGAGTTGTTTTGATTATAGGAGTTCCTAAAGAAATTAAAAACTCTGAATTTCGTGTTGGTTTAACAAATGAGAATGTAGAAAAACTTGTAAATTCAGGGCATAAACTTTTTATTCAAAAATCAGCCGGTGAAGAGATAGGAATTTTTGATTCAGATTATAAAAAAGCTGGCGCTATTTTATTAGACAGTATAGAAGAGATCTATTATCAATCTGAAATGATTGTAAAAGTAAAAGAGCCTTTAGCTTTAGAATATGATCTTTTAAAAGAAAATCAAATTCTTTTTACTTTTTTACATCTAGCTCCTGAACCCGATTTGACTTCAGCCTTATGTTCTAAAGGGGTTTGGGCTATTGCTTATGAGACCATTGAAGATAAAGCAGGCTCATTACCTCTTTTAAGACCTATGAGCGAAGTGGCTGGTCGTGTGGGTCTTCAAAATGGAATTTACTATTTACAAAAGTTTGTAGGAGGAAAGGGACTTTTACCGGGTGGTATTGAAGGCGCTAAACCAGCTCAAGTTACTATTTTAGGGGGAGGAGTGGCTGGAGCTCATTCCGCTATGATGGCTATGGGATTATCTGCTAAAGTGAGAGTGTTAGATATCAATGAAAAGCGTTTAGAATATTTATCACAAGTTTTTAACTCTAAGCTGGAATGTGTTATTTCTACAGAAGAAAGTATTTCTAAAGCGCTTAAAGATACGGATGTTTTAATCGGCTCTGTATTAGTAACAGGTCATAAAGCGCCTAAACTTATCACAAAAGAAATGATAAAGCTTATGCCTAAAAAAAGTGTCCTTGTTGATATATCTATTGACCAAGGTGGTTGTATTGAAACCGCAAAACCCACTTCACACACAGAACCTACTTATATCATGGAGAACATTATTCATTACTGTGTTCCTAATATACCAAGCGCGGTAGCTAGAACTTCTACCTATGCCTTAACTAATCAGAGTTTCCCTTATGTTGAGGAGCTTGCCAATAAAGGTTTTAAACAAGCTATGCAAAACCCCTACTTTAAAAAAGGCTTAAATGTTTATAAAGGTCATATTACTTGTGAACCAGTCGCTCAAGCTTTAAATAGAGAGTATAAACCCACTTCTAATCTTGGTCTTTAATTTTTCTTGTCGGCTATACTTAAACTTCCTTGTTTGGAATTGACAGGATAACCAACTGATAAAATAACGTCTAAATTGTAATATTCAATATCCCGCTTAATTTCCCT
>JAPORL010000205.1 GCA_026712605.1 Pseudobdellovibrionaceae bacterium
CTTTGTGGCAAAACGCATGTCTGAGTTTTTAGCTTTGTATCTTATAAGCTTTTCATACAAAATTCAAAACGAGTTCAGATTTAAAAAACATAGCGACTGCAAGTCGCTTTCTAGCAAAACACATGTTTGAGCTTTTAGCTTTGTATCTTATAAGCTTTTCACAAAAAACCATTTTAAACTTTGACTTGAAAGCTATTTACTATCTGTTTTCATAAGAGCCATAAAAGCCTTTTGAGGCACTTCAATCCGTCCAATAGATTTCATTCTTTTTTTACCTGATTTTTGTTTTTCCAACAATTTCTTTTTCCTTGTAACATCACCCCCATAAAGCTTAGCTGTCACATCTTTACGATAAGCTCCTAAAGTTTCTCTTGCAATGATTTTTGCTCCAATAGCCGCTTGAATAGCTACTTGAAACTGCTGTCGTGGGATGAGTTCTTTAAGCCTTTTAGCTAAATACCTGCCTTTTTGTTGAGCTTGAGAACGATGAACAATAACAGATAAAGCATCCACAATTTCTCCATTTAATAACACATCCATTTTAACTAGATCAGCTTGTTCGTAACCAATAAGTTCATAGTCCATAGAAGCATAGCCTCGCGACAAAGATTTTAAACGATCATGAAAGTCCAGTATCATTTCATTTAATGGAATTTTGTATTTTATAATACTTCTATCGCTTGAAATATACTCAATTCCCTCTTGCACACCTCTTTTTTCCTCACAGAGTTTAAGTAAAGCTCCTATATACTCAGAAGGAGAATGAATCTGAACCTTAGCAAAAGGCTCTTCCAGATAATCAATTTTAGTTGGATCGGGAAGCAAAGAGGGATTTTCTACATCTAAAGTCTCTCCTTTTTTTAAGTAAGTTTTATAAATTACACTAGGGGCTGTTGTTATTAAATTTAACTCAAACTCTCTTTCCAATCTTTCTTGAACTATTTCCCTATGAAGCAAGCCTAAAAAACCACAACGAAAACCAAAGCCTAATATTTTAGATGACTCCATTTCATAACTTAAACTGGAATCATTTAAAGAAAGTTTTTCCAAAGCTTTCTTCAATTGTTCAAAATCATCAGATGATACAGGAAAAATACCAGAATAAACCATTGGTCTGGCTTTTTTAAATCCAGCTAAAGAGGGAACCTCTTTGGTTTGTTTATGAGTGATAGTATCTCCCACTCTCATATCAGAAATTTCTTTAATACCTGTTATCACAAAGCCAACTTCACCTGTTTTTAATTCTTCCAATTGAGAAGCAAAAGGAGTAAAAACTCCCAGTTGTAAAACCTCACACTCTCTAGCTGTTCCTTGTAAATAAATGGAATCTCCTGTTTTAATACTTCCTTGCTTAATACGACAAAGAGCAATCACTCCTTGATAAGAGTCAAACCATGAATCAAAAATTAAAGCTCTCAAAGGAGATTGAGTGAATTGAGACGATTCAAATTGTTCCTCTACAGGAGCTGGCACTTTTTTAACTACAGCTTCTAAAATTTCTCTAATTCCTGTTTTTTCTTTAGCGCTGGCCAGTAAAATTTCTTCTTCCTTTACACCTATTAAATCCTTTAATTGCTTTTTAACTTCTTCAACTCTTTGAGCTGGTAAATCAATTTTATTGATAATGGGTATAATTTCTAAATTATTCTCTAAAGCTAGAATAGTATTTGCCATGGTTTGCGCTTCAATACCCTGACAAGCATCCACAACCAATAAAGCCCCTTCACAAGCCGATAAAGAGCGGGACACTTCATAAGAAAAATCAACATGCCCTGGTGTATCTATTAAATTCAATTGGTAGTTTTGTCCATTTGCGCTTTGAAATAAAAGACGAACTGTTTGAGCTTTGATTGTAATTCCTCTTTCTCTTTCTAAATCCATGTTATCCAAAAAACGATCTTTTTTTGTTCTATCGTCCACAGCTTGAGTTAGCTCTAAAAAACAATCTGCTAAACTGGATTTTCCATGATCAATATGAGCAATAATAGAAAAATTTCTAATATTTTTTAAAGACATAATTATTTTTTTTCTGACTCTATTTCTTCAAATAAAGAAATTTGACCTGATAAATTTTCATCATATTTTTTAACAATCAAATCAATTCCTTGTCGTATTAATTCAGACACAGGAACTTTTAAGCGATCATTTAACTCTTTTAACTGATCCTGCTGTTTTTCAGTGATATAAATAGTAGTCGCTATTTTCTTATTTGACATAATAATAATCTATACAATAAATAAGTAAAAATGCCAATGACTTCTATTTAATCTTTTTAGAAGTTATCTGTATCCCATTTTTAACTTTGTGTGAAAAGCTTGTAAGATATAAAGCTAAAAACTCAGACATGCGGTTTGCC
>JAPORL010000247.1 GCA_026712605.1 Pseudobdellovibrionaceae bacterium
GGGGTATCCAAATGATCCAACGGGCTGTTACAGATTGCCGACAGAGGCAGAGTGGGAGTATGCAGTGAGAGCGGGGACTGAGACAGCTTATTTTTTTGGTAATAATATACTTAAATTAGACACATATGCGGTACATGATAGACATGGTACAATAGGACCAGAGCAGGTAAGGAGTAAAAAACCTAATCCTCATGGTTTATATGATGTGTATGGGAATGTTAATGAGTGGGTTCAAGATGGTATTTCGCTTAGTGCAAGTAACGATGAGGAAGCGAATAGGGAACTTCCTAAAGGAAAGGATCCAGTTACGAAAGGATTTAACTATATTCTTAAAGGCTGTGATTATGCTTGCGAAAAGATAGATTTCAAGAATCATACCCAGTGGATTTATCCCTCGTACTCAAACAATAGTACTGGATTCCGTCTCGTGAGGACGCTTTAAGCTCATACCCTTAACCCCTACCCCTTCTTTTCAGCACAGCGACAACTGGCTAACTCTTTTCTTTAAGCTTCGCTACTGAATAGCTAAAGTGAAAACTCGCACAAAATACTTAAAGCCTGACTGCCTTGTAGCCCTTTCCATATAAAAACTTTTATATTTTCTAGAAATTTGTTTGCTACAAAATAAAGCATGAGCTTTATGAGATATTTAAGAGCTTGCGCTATATGCCAGACCTACTCTCCTCCATGCGATTGGCTCTGTTCTTTTTGCTGGAAAACTGTAGAAAGAGAATATCTTTATTCAGAAAATTGCTATCGTATTGAAAAAAAGCTTCCTCATTTAAGATTATTTGATTGGCATGAAGATAATCATCATATTATCCAAACTTTAATTCAAAGTTTAAAGCAAGGAGGTCCTAATTTTATTTTTAAACGAATGGGATTAGAAATGTTTTCTCGTTTTGTCTATCTAAATCTTTGGAATAAACAAACTTGTCCTGTATTTATACCAGTACCTTCTAGCCAAGAAAATAAATTTGATCATGCTTTTTTATTAGCTCAAGCTTTAAGCTTTTACTTTGGAGGAGATTTTGAAAACCCATTAAAGAAAATAAAGCCCTCTAGTTTTCAAAAAAGAAAAACAAAAAAACAAAGGATTCAAATTGAAATTGAAAGTGAGAAAGCTTTTCCTGATCATAAAACAATCGTTCTAGTTGATGATGTTCTTACAACAGGAGCTACAGCAAGAGCCTGTTGGCGAGCTCTTAATCAAGCTAAAAACTTTTTTATTTTTACACTGGCTTGGAAAAAGAAAAAAGAAGACTTAATTGAAAATTAAAACTTATAAAAGCAAGCTATAAATTTTGAATCTCTTGTATTGAAAGATAGTGTGTACATAAATTTACTTGATCTAGTCTTGGCTCTAGACAATATTTTTGTGTACAAATCCAAGACCAGCGATCAGCACTATTAGGTGGATACTGGAGTGAACAAATATTACAACCCCTCTCATCATATTTTCCCACACAATAACCTTTACCTTCAACATATTCTGTATGTTCTATAAGCTCTGTATGGTCTATAATTTCTCTATGCTCAATTCTTTCTTTTTTACAGCCTAGTAGAAAAAAAAAGAACAAAGTAAGAACCAACAAATAGTTTTTATTATCAAACATATTTTCTGTTTCCTTATTTAAAATAAATTTTTTATCTATTACAATAGTAATACTTTATTTTTTCAATAATCAAGTTTTTTGATTAAAAAATAGAAAAGAGGGTAAATAGAGCTTAAAAATAAGCTGAACTTTTTTAAAGAAAACCATTCTAAATTATTGCTATCTTAAATAACAAATCTAAAATTTACTTTAATGCTCTAAAATAAAGATTTAACATACAGTATAATGTAGGTACTCTATTGTTTTATCAGTTTTATAATTTCTATGACTATCAGCCTTATAGCGATTATAGTTTTTAGTAACATAATCGTATCTCCCTTTTAAGCTCATAATTTCTTTTATATCTTTTAAACTCATCAAGCCTTCATTATTATAACTTAAAAAGATATATTTTGCTTTTGCTTTTAAAATGAGATCTTTAAAAATCTCTTTCACTTTAGATTTAGAACAGTAAAGCGATTTTTGCTGTTTATAGGAACGCAAACCTGTTTTTCCTAAAATTTTAGGCTCATCATATCTGGCTATTGTCGCTAATAAATGATAATTGGTGGAATATTGCCTTTGGTTATAGGGAGGATCTAAATATAAAATATCTGCTGTAATATCTTTTAGTAAGATGTTGCTATCTCTATTAAAAACTTGCTGTGTTTGATTATTTTTATAAAGCTCAACAGGTTTTAGAGTTAGTTTTTTTAAAGCTGATTTTTTTAATTTTTTTAAAAAAGCTCCATAAAC
>JAPORL010000066.1 GCA_026712605.1 Pseudobdellovibrionaceae bacterium
AAGATAGAATAAATTTAAGATTCTATGAAAAGTTAGATATATAATTCCGAATTTATTTAAAAAATTTTGAATAACTATTAAATATTTAATCCTTCAATTTTGCTAAAAAACTATACAAAAAATAAAAACTATGTTATCTGCGATTTATGGCTGATAAAAATAAAAAATATAAACAAAATAGACCTGGAGCTTACTATGTAGATACAGAGTGCATCAACTGTGATGCCTGTTTGTTATCTGCTGAAAATCATTTCAAAATAAATGAAGAGGAAGGCTTTGCTTATGTCTATAAACAGCCTCAAACTGAACAAGAGCGATTAGCTTGTGAAGAGGCTTTAGAAGCCTGTCCTGTAGAAGCTATTGGAAATGACGGAGAAACTTAAAAAATGAATAAAAATTTAAAAATTTACGATACCGCTTCCAAAGAAAAAAAAAGTTTTACTTCTTTACAGCCAAAAGAGGTAAAAATGTATTGTTGCGGTCCCACTGTTTATGACTATCTCCATATCGGAAATTTTAGAGGAGCTGTGTTTTTTAATTTTGTACGCAACTGGTTAGAGTTTTTAAACTATAAAGTAAATTACATCTATAATTTTACTGATATTGATGATAAAATTTTAAACCGAGCCCTTTCAGAAAAAATAAGCCCTCAAGAATTAGCTGAAAAATATATTCTTGAATTCAAGAAAGACTACAATTCTTTAAAACTAAAAGCTCACACAGCTAACCCAAGAGCAACAGAAACTCTGCCAGAAATCATCCAGCTTATTGAAAAACTCATTAAAGCAAAAAAAGCCTATGAAATAAATGGAAATGTTTTTTATTCTGTATCTGCTTTTAAACACTATGGTCAGCTTAGCAATAGAAAAATAGAAGATTTATTGTCTGGTGTCCGTATTGAGGTAGATAAACAAAAAAAAAGCCCTATGGATTTTGCCTTATGGAAAAAAGCAAAATCTGGAGAAAAATGGCACTTTGAAAGTCCTTGGGGAAAAGGAAGACCAGGATGGCATATTGAATGCACAGCCATGATACATAAGTTTTTAGGAGAAGAAATTGATATTCATTGTGGTGGATCCGATTTAATTTTTCCCCACCATGAAAATGAGTTGGCGCAATCTACAGGGGCTACAAATAAAAAATATGTTCAATTTTGGATGCATAATAACATGATTGTAACGGAAGGAGATAAGATGTCAAAATCTTTAGATAATATGATTACAATGAGAGAGTTTCTATCTCAATACCCTGGAGAGCTATTTAAATTTCTAATCCTATCTACACACTACCGCTCACCTTTGCAGTTTTCAAAAAAGACATTAAGGCAAGCTTTAGTTTCCTTATCAAAGATTTATTCTAGCTTGAAAAAAGCTCAACAGTTTATAAAAAAAAATGGGCAAACTTATTTTGAAAAAGAGTTTTCACAAGCAGAAAAAGACATACAACAAGCTTTTAATGATGATTTTGCTACTCCAAAAGCTTTTTCTATCTTTTTCGAACTTTTAAATAATTTACAAAAACTAACAGAAGATAAAAAAACTTCATCCTTTAAAAAAGCAGATTATGCTAGAAAATATATTGCTTTTTTTAAAAAATATGGAGAGGCTCTTTCTTTATTTCAAGAAGAACCCATATCTTTTCTAAAAAATTTAGAAGATAAGCTATTAGAACAAAAACAACTCAGTAGAATTAATATTGAAAAAAAAGTAAAAGAGCGAACTTTAGCTAGAAAAAATAAAGATTTTAAAAAAGCGGATTTATTAAGAAAAGATTTAGAGGGAATAGGGATTGAGCTAAGAGATACAGCTCAAGGAAGCGAATGGGAAATAAAAAAATAAATGACTTATCTAAAACAATAAAACAAGTGACATTATTAAAGAAAGACTTGCTTTTTTAATTTAGCCCTTATAAACATAACTCTATGGAAAAGTTAAAAAGTTCTTTACTATGGATGCTTGAATCTCTATCTGATATCGCTGAGTTTGGATTTAAGGCCCTTATTGTAGTTATTTCATTTGCTTTATGTGTTTTAATTGTAAAAAAACTACGCTCTTCTGAAAAATCCAATAAGAAAAAGCTTAAAGTAGAAAATCTAAAGAAACAATATGAAAAATACTCTCAGGAGTTTTATCAAAAAACAATGGATAAAAAAGAATTTAAAAACTATTTGAAAGACTCTCCCAATAAAAAAAAATCAAGAGAAAATAAAGATAAAAAATCAGATATAAAAAATGAAACTAAAAAACTTCCTTCTTTATTTGTTCTTTCTTTTGAAGGAGATATTATGGCTTCGGAAGTGAACAATTTAAGAGAAGAAGTTTCTATAATACTAAATATAGCTAAGCCAAAAGATGAAGTGGCTGTACTTTTAGAAAGTCGTGGAGGCTCTGTCCCTCACTATGGCTTAGCCGCCAATCAACTCCAAAGGCTTAGAGAAAACAACATCCCTCTAACTATCTGTGTAGATAAGGTCGCTGGAAGCGGAGGTTATCTAATGGCTTGTGTTGGAAATCAAGTTTTAGCCTCTCCTTTTGCTTTTATTGGATCTATTGGAGTTTTAATGGGATTACCTAATATTCATGAATTCTTAAAAAAACATAATATATCCTATGAAGAGTTTACAGCTGGTAAATACAAAAGAACAGTCACCCCTTTAGGTCAAATTACAGAAGAAAAAAGACAGAAACTACAAGAGCAGTTAGAGCTTGTGCATCAACAATTTAAAAATTTTGTTCAAAAATACAGAAAACAAATTGATCTAGAGGAAGTCGCAACAGGAGAAACTTGGCTAGCAGAAACTGCCCTTCAAAAATCTTTAGTAGATAAATTGCAATGTTCAGATGACTACATTTTAGAAAAAATAAAAACACATAATGTCTATAAAATAAGCCTTACTCATTCTCAATCTTTCTTAGAAAAACTTATGAATAAAAAACCAATATTAAAGCAAAGCTTAGAAGAGTTCTTCCAAAAAGATTTATTTTTTTGAATCAAGACAAGTAAGATTAACTTTTTCAAGATTATATAAATTATCTAAAATCACTCTAATTTTTAGCTTCATGATACTTTAAGTTTTTTGATTAAAAGCTTTAAAGATACAAAGCTAAAAATGAGTTCGGATTTGAACACATAGCGACTGCAAGTCGCTTTGTGGCAAACCGCGGATTTCTCGGTGATGAAACTTCAGTTTTTTGATTTAATTTATCCTCTTTTATTCCATCATTTAAAATAAAAATCCAAGACTTCATACTCTCTTTCTCCTTTAGGAGTTTTTAATAAAAAGCTCTCTTGTTTTTTAAGACCAATCATTTTTTTAGCTAAAGGCGATCTTATTGAAAGGCGACCCTGAGAGATATCAGCCTCTTCCTCTCCAACAATTTGATAGATTACCTCTTCTTCATTATCTAAATCCTTAAGTTGAACATAGGCTCCAAATATAATTTTATCTGCTGAATTTTTAGAAGTATCTATCACTTGAGCCATAGATAGCTTAGCGCTTAAATCCGCAATCCGACTCTCTAATAAAGCCTGTTGCTCCTTAGCGGCGTCATAATCCGCATTCTCACTTAAATCTCCATGAGCTCGAGCTTCTTTAATGGCCTGTATTACCTTAGGCCTTTCTTCTTGTATCAGTTTTCGTAAAAGCTCATCCAGTTTTTTTTTGCCTTCTGCAGTTATAGGTCTTCTTTCCATAACTCTTTACTCCTTAAAGGCATTAGCAATAACACAACAAGCTATCTGAAACAAGAAAAATCAATATTTAAATCTAATAACTTTTTAAAAAGTGAAGAAACTAAAAAAAGTCTAGTTTAATTTAAAAGTTAGTTAAATATATAAAAGAAAATCAGGCTTTTAGATAAAAATTAAACCAGCTATGCAAAATTCTACAATAAATAAACTTTTGGATAAAGCACAAAAAGTCTCCTTAAAAAGTTTAAGACATATTTCTAACATTGATCTTGCTGAATTTTTATCAGAAACAAACCCAAAGTCTTCTACTAAGCTTTTTAAAATTTTATTAGATTATAAGATTGCCGTCTCTGTGCTTTCAGAAATGAAAACAAACAAATTGAAACAATTTTTAAACAGTCTGTCCAAAAAAACACTTATAAAACTTTTTTCTGAAGGGCCTATGGATGATCTAATTTATTTGATTGAATTAACAAAACAGCCTAAAGATATTTTAAAAGCACTTCCTGCTCCTCAACAAATCCTTTTAAAAAAATTTATGGCTTATCCTAAAGATTCTGCTGGACGAATCATGCAAGATGATTATTTTTCAATTCCTTATGATTCTTATGTTGAAGAAAGTATTGAAAAGCTAAGAGAATATTCTAGAGAAAAGTTTGTCCACTATATTTATGCTATTAACTCCGATCAGATCTTACAAGGAGTACTATCTATCCGCGAGTTAGCTATCTCTCAACCTCAAACTCAAATCAAAGAAATTATAAACTCAAATGTAATTACCGCCTCGCCTTTACAATCTGAAAGTGATGTCGCCCAATTAGTTAGCAGACATAATTTTATTGCCGTGCCTATTATAGATAACTCTGGAAAAATGTTAGGTCTAATCACTGTAGATGATGTTTTAGATATCATAGAAGAATCCGCAACAGCCCAAATCTATGCCATGGCAGGTTTAACAGAAGATGACAGAGTCTATACAACAAGCGCTAAAGCTATTAAAAATCGACTCCCTTGGCTAGGGCTTAATCTCATATTTGCCGTTTTAGCTAGTTCTATTATTGCTTTATTTGAACAGACCATGAGTCGTTTAATTATTTTAGCCACTTTAAAAAATATTGTGGCTGGGATTGGAGGAAACACAGCGATTCAAACTCTTACTGTCACAACCAGAGGCTTAGATACAGGAGATTTTAGATTCACCAGCTTTCGTAAGGCTTTAACAAAAGAAAGCTTATCGGGATTAACAACTGGTTTTCTGCTCGGTTTAGGAGCTAGCATTATTACTTATTTTTGGAAAGGCTCTTTATTAGTATCCTTTGTGATATTTCTTGCCATGCTTTTTAACTCTATTTTAGCAGTCTGGTTAGGTTTTTTAATTCCAATATTGATGAGAAAATTAAAAAAAGATCCTGCTGTCAGCTCAGGTGTTTTTGTAACTGTAATAACTGATATTTTTGGTTTTTTCATTTTTTTAAGTTTAGCCTCTCTAGGCCTTAAAATCTTTGGTGAAAGTCTATAAAAATGAAAGTTATATTCATAGCTTTCCATAAAATATAGAATTTATTTTATCTCTTTTAAAGACAATAAATTTATCTGCCGATAAGCTTATTGATGTATTCCAAAGATTTTATAAAACTGCTTCAACAAAAACCTTCTCCTAATTTTATAATTTCCACCCATAAGTTTTGTGATGGAGATGGACTAGGAGCTGGTCTAGCCCTTTTATATGCTTTAAAAAAAATAAATCAAAAAGTAAGCTTTTTCACTTTAGAGCCTATTCATTCTAAGTATGAGTTTTTAAATAAAAACAATGTAATACAAGTTTTTAATGAGAAAAACACACAAATCCCAAAAAAATCAATTTTCATTTTTGTAGATGTTAATGATACACGACTTATGGAGCCTCTTTACTCTTTAGCTCATAAAAATAAAGGAACAATATATTTTATTGATCATCATCCTATCATTCAAAAAAACTCAACAGATCATTTTTTTATAAATAGCTCCTGTTCAAGCACAGCTGAACTTATTTATAGTCTTCTTAAAGAGTTAAAAACTGATTTAGATGAAGATATTTGTTTAAACTTATTTTCAAGTATTGTTTTTGACACAAATAGATTTCGAGATATAAAAAACTCTTCTAAGCCTTTTTCTATAGCCTCTGAAATTATTCCACAAATTAAAGATGTCAATCTCATTTATGAAAATTTATTTAAAAATTTAACTGTGGATAAAATCCGATTTATGTCACAACTTGAAAATGTAGAATATTATTCCAACAATCGGATTGCTTTTTTGCATCTCAAAGAATCTGTCTTTAAAAAATATAATACAGACAACACACAAGCTTATGATCTTATGGAAATGATAAGAGATGTAAAAACAATAGATTCTACAGCTCTTTTAATAGAAAACGAAAAGGGAGATTTTAAATTAAGTCTTCGATCCAAAAATAAAAATCTAATTCCTTTAGCTAAAAGCTTTAACGGCGGAGGGCATGCTCATTCTGCGGGAGCTTATATTAAATCAAAATCACTCCAAGAGATCAAAGAAGCTGTGATCTCTTACTTAAAAAAATAACAAATAAAAGTAAAGATATTTTCATTTGACCCTTTTTTTAACTCAAAGTAATAAGAGGGTATGCTCTTTATAAAAAATAAATTGTTTGCAAATCCTACAAAAGACCCTCATTTTTCTGTCAGTTTAAAAAATTCAAAAGGTGAAAGTTTTAAGTTAGCCGATCCAAAAGCTAACCGAGCCCTTGTGGCTTGTATGGATATGGAGGCTGGATTGCAAGGAGCGGCTTCTCATTGGGGCGGACCTTCTGCTTTTGCAGAAATTATTTCCGCTTTACATACTTTAATTTTCCATCAAGCTATAAAAAAAAAGCAAGATTGGTTTGAATTATTTCATATTATCAATGATGCTGGACATTGTGAAAATGGGCTTTATGCTTTAAGAGCTAACTATGGTTTAGCTGATCTAAGTTTAAAAGATTTAAAACATTTTCGATCTTTAACCAGTGTCTTGACAGGACATGGAGAAGCTCATTTATTTCCATCAGCTATCTATCTAAGTAACGGCCCTTTAGGCTCTACAGTGGGACAAGCTCAGGGTTTAGCTATGGCAGACAAACTATCTGGAAGTAAAAGAACAACTGTTCTCACTTTAAGTGATGGAGCTTGTATGGAAGGAGAGGTAAAGGAGGCTTTAAATGCCATTCCCGGCTTTGCAAAAAAAAATCAAATCAATCCCTTTTTAATGATCATCAGCTATAATAATACAAAACTAACAGGGCGAATTGATGAGGATAGTTTTTGTTTAAAACCCTTTTTGAAAAGCTTATCTACTCTAGGTTGGGATAGTTCTTTTATAAGTGAAGGACATAATCTTAAAAAAGTTTTTGATGCTATTGAACGAGCTTTAGAAAAACTGGAGAAAAAGGACTTTAAGCCTATTGCTCTTATTTTTGAAACCTGTAAAGGCTTTGGTATAAAAAAAACACAAGAAGAATCTTCTGGGGGACACGGCTTTCCACTAAAAAAAGCAGAAGAGCTCCTAAGCTTTGTTCAAGAAATTTATACAAATGAGAAAATTCCTACTGAAATTTTAAATTGGATAAAAGATATACAACATAAAAAAGTCTCTTCTAAACCAAGTTTTTCTTATTTTAAATCCGTAAATTTCCAAAAAACACAAATAGGAATAAGCAAAGCTCTTATAGAACAAAAAGAAAAAGGATTACCCATTATATCTATCAGCTCTGATCTGTATGGCTCAACGGGACTAGCAAGCTTTAGAAAAAAATTCCCTAAAGATTCTTTTGATGTAGGGGTGGCTGAAGCTAATATGATTAGTGTAGCTGTTGGATTTTCCAAGCAGGGTTTTATACCTATCACAGATACTTTTGCTCAATTTGCTGTAACAAAAGGGAATTTACCTCTTTTTATGTCTGCCTTATCTCAAGCTCCGCTTATTGGTGTTTTCTCTCATGCGGGATTTCAAGATGCCGCTGATGGAGCCTCTCATCAAGCTCTTTCTTATTTAGCTCAAACTTGCTCTCTGCCTAAAACTCAAGTTTATGTTTTAAGCTGTGCAGAAGAAGCTTATCATTTTCTTTCTCAATCTTTAAATAACTTTTATCAAAAAAGAAAAGAAGGAAAAGTTCCTGAAAGCCAACTTTTTTTTCTAGGTAGAGAAACTTTCCCAGAAAGTTTCAATGTAAAAAAATATTCCTTAGATAAAGCGCAAGTTTTATTAAATGAGTCTAAAAAATCAAAACCAGTTTTAATTATAACTTGTGGTCCTTTAGTAACACAGGCCCTTATTGCTGGAAGACAGTTAGCTGAAAAAGACCAAGCTTGTGTAATTATTAATAATCCTTGTATCAGCAAACCTGACACTAAAACCATTTCTAAATGGCTAAAAATTTGCGAGGGGAGATTAATGACAGTAGAAGATCATCAAGCTCAAGGAGGTCTGGCTTCCCAAGTCTTATTATCTTTAAAAAAAGAAGGTATAAGCATTTCTCAATTTAAAAGTTTAGCCGTTCAAAAAGAAATAGGACGAAGCGCTTACACCGCTTTAGAGCTTTATAAAAAATTTGGTTTAGATCATGAATTTATAGCTAAAACTGTCCAAGAGTTTTAGTAATTATTTTAATAAACTGAAATATACTAAAGCCACTTAGATTTTCAAGTAGCTTGGTCTAGTATCAGTGCTTGAAAAACTAAGTAGCTTTACTATATGACAATGTTTAAGTTTCTTGATCAAAAGCTTGTAAGATACAAAGCTAAAAACGAGTTCGGATTTGAGACACAATGCGACTGAAAGTCGCTTTGTGGCAAACCGCATGTCCAAAGTTTTTAGCTTTGTATCTTACAAGCTTTTCACTCAAATTCAAATTAAATAAATATTACTGATCTAGAACTTGAAAGCCTGTTGAAGAAAATTTAAAAGTTTCTTCTGGTAAATTTTTTTTTAAAGGAGGGCTAAATGTGTATTTTTGCCAATTGTTTAAATCCTTCCAAATCAATCTTATTTCTATAATAAAAGTCCCTGCTTTCATAAAAATTTGTTCTAAGCCATGGAAATCTTTTTTAGGATCTAAACTATAAAATTCAAGTGAGCCTTTTTTATGATATTTACTTATTTGAAAATTATCAAAAAAGCTTTTTGAATCAAAAAAATTAGTTAAAATTTGAAACTGCATAGGATTCTTTATTTTAAAAACTAATTTTTCTGTTTTATCTGCCTGATGCCAGAGAAAAGAGCCATCAAATAGAGTCAAGGAAGAAGGCTTACCTTTTAAATCTAAACGAAACTGTGGATGTTTTATAAATAAAATACCTTCACTACTTAAATTGGTCTTAATAATAGATAAAAATATGTCTTGTTTTATGCTCATTTGAAAAGAAGGGATTTGATATTTTTGAATTAGTTTTCTTAAAGATATTTCTTCTGGCCTAAGAGTTAAAACGGCTTCCTCAGAGGCTGAAAGTCCTGATTCTTGAAACATAAAAAAACAAATAAACAAAAGCGTAAGTAAGCTTTTTTTCATTTTAAAAAATATAAAATCTTTTAAAAAAAAACTCAAGATATAAAGAATTTTATCCGAAAGTGTAAGATAATGAGGTCTTTTTTCATCTTAACTTTTTTTTTATTATTTCAAAATTCTTGTAACCGCTCTATAAATTTTCAAAGCGTGTCAGAAGACTCTATGATACTCCTAAAAAGCCGTTCACTAAATCTAAACGGTCTAATAGAAGAAAGATTTCAACTCCCCAACACAGATAATAAAAAGCTTGATATTCTGGTTGTTGCTGATACTTCTGGATCCATGTACCACCACTTAAATCATTTAGGACAGTCACTTTCTTATTTGCTATCTGTCATTTCTAAATATGATTGGCAAATAGGTATTACTTCAGCTGCTCATGGTGATCATGGAGATCCTAACACTTTACAAGAAAACTGGCGTGATCGGATTGTAACACAAAATTCTGGTCGATTTGGCGGTTTAATGCAACTAGAAAATGGAAAAAATCTATTAAATAACACTATCTTAACTCCTCAAACTCCAGCTTATGAAGAAATATTTTTTCAAAGTCTCTCTCACCAAGATGAAATCAACTGTAATCGCCCTCCTTTTTGTTCCAATTACCTAGAACAACCCCTTAGATCTCTTCAAAGCTTTATCAAAAGATATGTTTTAGATAATAAAGATTTTTTTAGACCTCAGGCTGATTTTGTCTCTTTAATTATTACAAATGAAGATGAAAGAAAGGAAGATTCCGAGCGCGCAACCTCTGCTGAAGATGTTTTAAACAGTTTTTCACAATATTTCTCTCAAGATGACAAAAGATTTATTGCCTATAATATTATTGTAACAAACGAAGAATGCTTAAAATCTGAACTAGAAAAAGGGAATACGGCTCAAATCGCAAGCGCTATTGCCCGATTAGCTGATCTCACGAAAGGGACTAATATCAGCTTATGTAGTCAAAGCTACAGCTCAGAATTAAAAAAGATATCTCAAGATATAAAAAAGCAGTTGGAAAATAAGATTAGGCTGAAAAAAGAGCCTCTGCCTGAATCTGTTAATATTGAGTTTATTAAAGGTCCTGAATTGGGCTGGGAACTTTCAGGAAAAGATATCATTTTCGAAAATAAATCAGGTTTTTCAAGTACTATTAAGGTGACTTATGAAGAAAAAAAGAGCTTTTCATAATAAAAAAAGCATTTTTTACTTTATTTTTTGAAAAATTTTTATAATATAAAGGAGGAAAGTTTATGAAACACTTATTAATTATAACAGGTTTTTTTCTAACAGGGTCTTTTTGTGTAGCAATCCCTTCTTCCAAAAATCTTGAAGATTGCGATCATTCTACCCAAGATACCCATGTGGTTTCAAATATTTCTTATAATAGGCTTTTAGCCAGTCTTAATAAAAAAAATGAGGATCAGAAAAAAAGGCTTCCTCGCGAATCAACAGGACAAAGATAATTTTAACTCAACAATAAATTTAAAAAAGGAGAAGTTTATGTCTTTAATAGTTATAAAAAAAATAAAAGATGTTTTTAAAAGCAAAGGTATTAAAGTCTCTCAAAGCACTTTAGATAGCCTTAACAAAGAGCTTGAAAAACTGTGCTTAAAAACAGCAGATAATGTAGTAGCAGATAAATTAAAAGTAGCCAAGTCTAATCATGTGCCTTCCTTGGATATGTTATTGGATAGTAGCTCTGAACTTTCGTAAGAATTTCTTATAAATTAAAATTGAAAAGATTTGCGATCTTAATCAAAGGGCAGGTCAAACTTTCGTAAGAATTCTTTATAATTTAAAATAGGCACAGATAAACGGAAAGCTTTTTCCTTTTTAGAGCCGGGCTTTTCCCCCTCTATTAAAAAGCTTGTTTTTTTACTAATTTGAGAACTCACTTTAGCTCCCAAGTTTTCAATTTGTGATTTTATCTTTGAGCGAGGAAAAGAAAAAGAACCTGTAATAACAAAATTCAAGCCTTTTAAAACTTCTTTTTTTGTTTCCACTGGAATAAAGCCTATTCCTTTATTGTGAAGCTCTTTTAAATCTTTTATTAAATTTTGATTTTTAAAAGCTCTGATAAAAGAACTCGCTACTATAGGACCTATATCTGGAACAGATTCTAACTCCTGTTTACAAAATTCTTTTAAAATTAAAAGAGCAGATAAAATATCTAAATTTTTTTTATTTTTATACTTTTTGTAAACTTCATCACTCATTTTTTGAGCCGTTTGTTCTCCCACTAAAGGAATTCCTAAAGCAAATAAGAATCTTGCCAGAGTTGTTTTCTTACTTTTTTCTAAACTATTAATTAGGAGTTGAAAAGATTTCTTTCCAAAGCCTTCTTGATTTTTCAAATCTTTATCTTTTAAATCATAAATATCAGAGTAGCTATTAAGCCATTTTAATTTATAAAATTTTTTTATACTTTTTACTCCTAAAAATTCTATATTCATAGCCTTTTTACTGGCAAAATGAATCAGTTTATTTTCCATAACAGCAGGACATTTACTGTTTCCACAAAAAAGATAATCTCCATTTTCAACAACAAAACTTTCACAAATAGGACAGACAGAAGGAATCTTAAATGGAGGTGTTTTTGTTTTTCTTTTCTTTTTTAAAGATTCTGCTATCTCTGGTATCACATCTCCTGCTCTATGAACCCGAACAAAGTCCCCTTCACGAATGTCTTTTCTGGCTAACTCTTTAAAATTATGAAGGCTGGCATGACGAATTTGAACGCCTGCTAAAGTTAGGGGCTTTAAGACCGCAACAGGAGTAATGACACCTGTTCTTCCCACCTGAAGCTTAATTTTTTCTATCTGAGTTATTCCCTGTTCTGGAGTAAATTTTCCAGCAATTGCCCAACGAGGACTGCGAGAAATAACTCCTAAGCTCTTTTGTTTTTCAAAGTCATTAACTTTAATAACAACTCCATCTATTTCAAAATCTAATTTTGATCTTATAGTCTGCATCTGTTCATAGTAATTTATAATATCTTTTACATTCTTAACTAAACAGCAAAGTTCCATGGAAGGCTTTAGTTTTTTAGCTGAAGAAATCTTAAAAGCTGGGAGAGAAAAACTATGCATTTTTTCTATAAAAGCTTTTTGTGTTTTTAAACTTTTTAAAGCTCGCCCTCCTGGGCTATGAATAAAACAATAAAGAGGGCGAGAAGCTGTTATTTTAGGATCTAATTGTCTTAGGGATCCTGCGGCTAAGTTTCTAGGGCTGGCAAAAGGGACTAAGCCAGCCAGTTCCTGTTCTTTATTAATTCTTTCAAAGTCTTTTTTTAAAATCAAAACCTCTCCTCGAATCTCTAAAAAGGAGGGAGCCTTATCTCCTATATAAATAGGCAAGGCTTTTAGCGTTTTCATTGCAATCGTTATATCTTCTCCCGTATATCCATCTCCACGACTAAGAGCTCTTGTTAAAAAGCCTTTTTCATAAATCAACTCCACAGCCATTCCATCTAGCTTTGGCTCAAGAAAAAATGTAAGATTTTCTGTTTTCAATAGTTTTAATGTTTTCTGATAAAATTTTTCTATATCCAATTTAGAATAGCTATTTTGTAGAGAAAGCATAGGAACAAGGCGAGTGTGTTTTTTAAACTTAGAAAGGGCTTTCCCTGGAATTTTTTGACTAGGAGAATCTTTTGTTTTAAATTCTGGATACTGTTTTTCCAGCTCTTGAAGTTTCTGAAAAAGCTTATCATATTCAAAGTCTGTAATTTGAGCTTGGTCTAAATTATAATAAAGATTGTCATGAAATTTTATTTTATCTTTTAATTTTTGAATTTTTTTTAAAATATTTTTTTTCATAGAATTTATTTTATATTTTTTTACTTCTTAAAATTTTCAGTTAATTTTCTCTAAAAGCCTAAACTGAAAAGTTTAAAAAATAAATAGAAAAGATAAAAGCCTCTTATTTTAAGTTTTTATCTCCATTCTTATAAGAATAAAAAACAGATTTAAAATCAATACAATATTTTATTTATAAAAGCTTAAATTTTAAAAAAGGGATTTGTTTTGAAGTTGATATTTCAATAAATCTATTTTATAAATTAACTCTTATGGAAATTGATTATAAACTTTTAAAAAAATTATCCCGATTAGCCGGGCTAAAAATCAAAACAGGCAAAGAAACTGAAGAGTTAAAAGATTTTTTAACAAAAACATTGTCTTATTTTGAGAAAATTAAAGAAATTGATACACAAAATGTCCCTCCTTTAAATAGTCCTCTTTCCGGCCCTTTGAGAATGAGAAAAGACGAATTTATTCCTTTTTCAAATAAAGAAAAGTTATTAGAGCAAGCTCCTCAAAAAAAAGGTCATTTGATAAAAGCCCCTTTAATTTTATGAGGTCTTTATGGATTTTCTCAGTTTAACTGATATTCAAAAAAACTTAAAAGAAAAAAAAATCACTCCCAAAGAGCTATTTGATTTTTATTTAAATAAAATAACCAAACAAAATAAAAACTTAAATGCTTTCATAAGTTTGAATGATAAAGCCTTCGAATCAAAAAAAAAGGGTTTGCTAAGTGGTATTCCCTTGGGAGTTAAAGATCTTTTTTGCACTCAAGATATTAGAACAACAGCAGGTTCAAAAGCTTTAGAAAATTACATTCCTCCTTATACAGCGACAGCTGTTAAAAAATTAGAAGACGAAGGGGCAATTATTATTGGAAAATGCAATAATGATGAATTTGCCATGGGTTCAACAGGAAAAAATTCTTATTTTGGAACTGTTAAAAATCCATGGAATCTTAAGCACTGTGCAGGAGGCTCAAGCAGTGGAAGCGCTAGCGCTGTAGCTGGCGGGCTTTGTCCTGCTAGTTTAGGAACCGATACTGGAGGCTCTGTTCGCCTTCCAGCGCATTACTGTAATCTTGTGGGTTTAAAACCCACTTATGGAAGAGTCAGTCGCTATGGAATGATTGCCTATGCCTCCAGCTTGGATCAAGCGGGAATTTTCACTCATACAGTAGAAGATTCCGCTCTGCTTTTAGATATTATCAGTGGTTTTGATCCTTGGGACTCTACAAGTGTTAAAAAAGAGCCTCCTTATTTTCAAAAAAAGTTAAATCCAAATATAAAAAATAAAAAAATTCTTTTTTTTGATTTAGAAAATCTAACAGATCAAATTCAACCTGAAGTTCTAAAAGCTTTTCAAAATTGTCTAAAAATTTTAAAAGAAAAGGGCTGTCAGCTCGTAGAAAAAAAATGGCCTTTCTTACAATACGGTCTATCTGCTTATTATTTAATCTCTACTTCTGAAGCCAGCAGTAACTTATCCCGATATGATGGGATTCGATATGGATATAAAAGCCCTAAAGAGCCAAAAGATATTCAAGATTTTTATGCTCTCAACCGGACAGAATCTTTTGGAAAGGAAGTTCGTCAGAGAATTTTCATGGGAACTTTTTGTTTATCAGCTGGCTATTATGAAGAGTATTTTCATAAAGCCTGCCAAGTGCGCAATCTTATAAAACAAGCTTTTGATGATTTATTTTCTACTTATGAGATCATTGTCTCACCTGTTGCTAGTTCAACAGCTCCTCTTTTAAATTTAGAAGAAAAACCTCTTCAAACTTATCTCAATGATCAATTCACAGTCTTTTCAAATTTGATTGGCGCTCCGGCCTTAAGTCTTCCCTTCAGTTTTTCAAAAGAAAATTTACCTATTGGAATACAGCTTATGGGTCCTCCTTTCCTAGAACAAAATATTTTAGATGTTGCGTTTTCTTAAGAAAAAGATTTGAACATTTATAAGAAAAGAGCTTATGTATAATAATTTTTTAGTTACAATTGGTTTGGAAATTCATGCGCAGTTAAAAAGCCAAACTAAGCTTTTTTCTCCAGATAAAGCGGGCTGGACAACAGGAGAAAACGATGAAATTCATCCTATAAGTTTAGCTTTACCAGGGACTTTGCCAGTTTTAAATGAAACCGCTTTAAAAATGGCGCTGAAAACAGCTTTAGCCTTTAAGGGAAATATAAAAAACAAAAGTGTTTTTGCAAGGAAAAACTATTTTTACCCTGATCTTCCA
The DNA here is from genome assembly GCA_026712605.1 of Pseudobdellovibrionaceae bacterium. GTDB lineage: Bacteria > Bdellovibrionota > Bdellovibrionia > Bdellovibrionales > UBA1609 > JACOND01. The sequence continues at coordinate 15,278 of JAPORL010000066.1, forward strand.
AAAGGTTATCAAATTTCTCAATATAATAAGCCTTTTTGTGAAGGAGGAAGAGTTAATTTTTTCAATAACGAATCCACTGTTTCCATTCCTTTAGAAAGAATCCATTTAGAAGAAGATGCTGGACGATCTCTTCATAAAGGCTCTTATACTCTGATTAATTTCAACCGAGCAGGAATTGCTTTGTTGGAAATTGTCACAAAGCCAGAAATAAAAGATCCCCATATAGCCAGCTTATGCGCTAAAGCCATTCGCCGAACCTTAAGGTATCTGGAAGTCTGTGATGGAAACTTAGAGGAAGGCTCTATGCGTTGCGATTGTAATATTAGCCTAAGGCCTAAAGGACAAAACCATCTCGGTCAAAAGGTAGAATTAAAAAATATCAACTCCTTTCGTTTTATTGAAAAAGCCCTTTTTTATGAAATAAATAGACAAACAGAGATTTTAAAAAAGGGAGAGAAAGTCCAACAAGAAACTCGTTTGTATGATTCTTCTAAAAATCAGACTCATCCAATGAGATCTAAAGAATCTGCTAGTGATTATAGATATTTTCCTGATCCTGATCTCTTACCAATTTTCTTTGAAAAAGCTTTTTTAAAAAATTTAAAGCTTCCTGAGCTTCCCTTTGAAAAAAGTCAAAGGTTTATTAAAGACTATCAATTGAAAGCAGAAACAGCCCAAACTTTGATTGAAAACAAACAATCTGCAGATTATTTTGAACAAATTGCCTCAGAAATAAAAGATCCTCAAAAACTAAGCTTTTGGATTTTAGGGGAAGTGCAAGCTCAACTCAATCAAAGAAATGAAAATTTTTGTCCTATTCCTGCAAAAGATTTTTCCTCCCTATTGAAAATGATAAATAAATCTATAATTTCAAATAAAATGGCTAAAGAAATTTTCAATGAGATGTGGGAAAAAGGCTTAAGCCCTGAAGAAATTATTGAAACAAAAAATATTAAACAAATTTCTGGAGAAAAAGAGCTCAGAACTCTAATTATTCAGATTCTCAAAAAACACCCTCAACAAGTTAAAGCCTATAAATCGGGGAAAAATAAGCTTTTTGGATTTTTTGTCGGTCAAGCTATGAAAGAAAGTAAAGGACAAGCGAATCCTCAAAAATTATCTCAACTTTTAACAGAAGAATTGGAAAAATATGAGAGCGGCTGGAATTGATATTGGCTCAAACACCAGTCTTCTTTTAATTGTAGAGAAAACAAAAGAAGGCTTTGAGGTTTTATCAGATAAAATCTATTTTACAAGACTAGCTGAGAACATAAATAAAAAATCTCAAATTAGCGAAAGCGCTTTAAGTCGTTTAGATCAAGCTTTTCAGTCCATGAGAAAAGATCTAGATAAGTGGAAAGTAAAAGAAGTTTCTATTGTGGCAACCAATGCCGCTCGGCAAGCTCAAAATAAAAATCGAATCTTTGAGTTAGGAGATAAATATAATTTACAGCCTATAAAAATAATTTCTCCAGAAAAAGAAGCAGAGTTAACTTTTATTGGCTCTCTTTTTGGTTTAGGACATTGTATAGAAAACCCTTTAGTCATTGATATTGGAGGAGGCTCTACTGAATTCGTAACTTCTAAAAAAAGTTATAGTTTAAATATAGGAAGCGTTTCTTTAACAGAAAAATTTTTAAGTCCTAAAGCTCTCTCTCAATTGGAAAAAAGAACAATGAATCAATATATTGAAAAAAAACTTAGTAGCATTGAAAATTTTTTAAACCAAGAACATGATCTCTTCATTTTTACTGCTGGCACTCCCACCACACTAGCTTTTATGGAAAAACAAACTTCAGATATAAATACAGCGCATGGTTTACTTTTAACAAGAGATCATGTTAAAATATGGCTGGAGAAATTGTCTCAAATGACCGTAGAAGAAAGAAAATCAGTCCCTTTCTTACCAGAACATCGCACAGATGTTATAGTATCTGGACTCACTTTACTGGAAAAGATTTTAGATAAAGTGAATCAAAAAGAGTTTATTGTCTCAGCTACCGGTGTTCGTTATGGTTTGGTGTTAGAAAAAATTCAAAGTTATTTTTAAAAACGAAAGCTCTTATCTTTATTTAATCTTTAAGCCTTATAATTCTATAACTTAAGTATTCTTTTAAAACAACTGGACTTTTGTTTTGCTTTCATAAAGCCCTCTTTTTAAAAAAGATAGGCTTATTTATAAAAAATCTGCTAAAATACATAAGGTGAAATTTTTATCTGCCTTTTGGTTTTTATTTTTATTAGAATCAGTTTGCTTTGCTGAACATACAAAAACAAAAGAACAACTCAGTTCCATCAATTTAATAGCTAGAAATACTAGTACTTTTGATCCTTTTATAGACTATGGAGAATTTGAAGACAATATTACAGAGGAAGAAAGCATCAATTTTTTTCAATATGGCAGATCTTTTTCCGTATCTCTTGCAGGAGGTTATGAAGCTATCACTTTTAATATTCGGCAAATTTATGGTGATACTTTCTTTGCGGGAGCCAATGTCACTTTTTTTCTCGATCTTCACTTTGCTATTCAATTAAGTGGCGTCTTTCCTTCTGGACATTATAATAGCCTCTTTAATACTTCTTTTCCCTTTTCACATTATGGTTTAGATTTAAAATATTATTGGAACAGACAATATTTAAATAAAGATAAGGATTTTTTTAGTCCTTATGTGATTTTTGGCCCTTTCCATTTAAACATAAAATCCTCCCTTCCCACAGGCCCAAATACCAATTTACAAAACCCTCCACAAGCTACTAATAATTTGTCTTCTATAGAAAGACAGGCCATTGCCTCCTATAACGCTACAGGAGTTAAAATCGGTTTTGGTTTTGAGTTTGCTCTCATTCAACAAAGTTTTATAGGCTTTGAATTGAGCTATCTTTATACAGTGCTTCAAAGTGAAAATGAAGATCTCTCTGGACAAAACTTCCCTCCTTTAGTCCAAACAGCTAATAACCAGACTTTACTACAACGGCTCCAATTTCCCAATCGTCCAGAAGTGAGAGGTTACCGCTTTTATGGAGACCTAATGAACATAGGAATTGTATTTGGTGTCAATTTTTAAATTAAAGTCTTTACAAAAAGAGTCCGATAAATATATTATTAAAAAATAAGGAGTTTAACTATGAAGAAATTATTTTTATTTTTAAATTTATTTTTTATTATTTTTGTATGGGTGTAGGTGAAAGTTTTGCCAATAAAAAATACAGATACATCAAAAGAGAACATGGTGTGCGTTTTCAAGGAAATATCCCCATGTCTTTTAATCAAGGTTTTGCATTAAGCGCTAATTTAGGAGGAGCTTATGCTTACAACTGGAAAGGCTATCTGGAAATCGGCCCTTATTTTAATTTAAACCTTGAAGCTGGCCAAACTTTTGAATTAAGCAGTTGGTCTATTGGACTTTTAGGAGAGTATAATTTTATCAAAAACAGAGGTAAAAGAAAGTTCATCCCTTCTTTAGGCTTAACAGTTGGAGCAGATAAAAGCTTTGATTTTCCAAATCTTGCTATGGGAGTCCATAGCTCCTTAAAAATCTTTGTAGGTAAAAGAACGGCTTTTATAACAAGCCTAGGCTACAGCCTTCATACACCTTTTAATGAGATATTCCGTGTTATGCAACATCATGTCGATGTCATGATGGCCTTTTCTTACTACTTTGATTTTTACTAATTCTTAGTCTTAAAAACAAAAAGCCAGAGGACTGAAAAAGCTCTGGCTTTTTTTTAAGCCTAACTATCAAATTTATTCTTTATCACTTAATAAAATGGGAATTATACAATAACTTTCCAAAGTTATTAAATTGTCTTTAGCTTGCTTTTATTTCTCTTATATTTTAAATGAGCTTTTTTAAAAAAGATCTCTTAAGCTCCTTAGCTTGTAAAAAAGCTTTATCTAAATCTTTTTGTCTTAAATAAATAAAAGTGCCTTTAACGAGTTTATTCATCTTTAAGCGTCCAATGGCTACCCGTCTCAGTTTTTGAACTGGAAAACCTAAACTATCAAACATAAGACGAATCTGTCGTTTTTTACCTTCATTTAAGATAATTTTAATCCAAAGAGTTTTACTTGCTTTCTTTGTTGAATACTTTTGAACAAATAGAGCTTTCCTTTTTCCAACAGGAGTGCTAACCCCTTTAAGAAGTTTCTTCAAAAGAAGATCTGAGGGCTTTCCTTTGACTTTGACCATATAAGTTTTAGAAATTTTATTTTTAGGATTTAAAATTTTTTCAGAAAAATGTCCATCATTAGTTAAAAGAAGCAAACCTTCCGAATCCCAGTCTAATCTTCCAACTAAAAATATTTTTTCTTTAATCTTAGGCATATAATCCATAACAACAGGACGAGCTTTAGAATCACGCCTTGCACTTAAAACTTTGCTAGGTTTGTTGAACATAAGATAAACAAGATTTTTTGTTTTTTTAGAAATCAATTTCTTTTGTATCCTTACCTTATCTTTTGTCGGATTAATAAAAACAAAAGCTGATACCCTTTGATTATTTACAAAAACCAAACCTTTTTTAATCTCTTTATCAGCTTGTCGGCGTGAAATTCCCGCCTCCTCAGCTAAAAATTTATTTAACCTTATTTTTTCTATAGGCATAATAACTCAAATTTTGTTATTGGCTTTGATTTTTAGATTGTCGATATTCTTTAAAATATAAAACACACAAAATAGCTACTCCAACTACAATAAAAGAATCAGCTATATTAAAAGTAGGCCAGTGCCAACCTTTAAAATGCCAGTCAATAAAATCCACTACATAACCCAGTCTAAGCCTATCTAAATAATTGCCAAAGGCTCCGCCTAAAATAAAACTCAAAGCCATCACTTGAAAACGATCTGATGTCTCTTGCAACATTTTAAAAATCAGATACACACAAACTAATGGAAATAGCAAAAACAAAATAAAGCGAATTCCTGCATGACTATCATTAAAAATTCCAAAAGCTCCTCCTGAGTTTGTAACATAGGAGATATTAAAAAAACCATCTATAATTGTTTTAGATTCTTGTTTCGGAAATTGAGTATGAATAAAAATTTTAGTAGCCTGATCTAAACATAGAATCCAAGAAGCTGTTAAAACTACAGATAAATATTTAATAAATGGATTTGACATGTTTCTTATTTATACCGCCAAAAAATTAAAAACAAGTTTTTTCAGGAAAGATTTTTAACACATTTAGGACAAATTTGCTTTTCATTTAAATTCAAGCTAATAAACCAACAGCGCTGGCACTTTTTTCCTTTTGCCAAATCTCCTTTTATCAGAGTTTTACTTCCTTTTTTAATTGTTATTTGAGAAACTGAAAAAAATTCTAACTGCTCAGATGGGCTTAAAACCGGACTGATAAAGTCTTCTTTTAAAGTTAAATAAGCCTTAGCTTGTAAATTAGATCCAATACGACCTTCTTGCCTCAAAATTTCTAATTGTTTATTTAATTCCTCTCTTAAAGGAAATAATTTTAAAAACAGTTTTTGTGTTTCAACGCAAATCCATTGTGAGTTTATTTTTGGAAAATCCTCTAAAAAAACACTTTCTTTTTTTTCTTTATTAAAAAAAGAATAAACTTCCTCTGATAAAAAGCTCGTAACAGGAGCCATGATTGGTAACAATTTATCTATAAGATGATAAAGAACTGTCTGGGCTTTTCTACGCTCTGGACTTTTTTTTGGAAAAGTATAAAGTCTATCTTTTATGATATCTAAATAAAAGGCAGACATTTGAACTGTAAAAAAATGACTGAGCTGTTGATAGAGTTTAAAAAAAGCATACTCTTCATAAGATTCAGTGCTTTTTTGAATCAACTCATTAAGCTTTATTAACATCCATTTATCCACAGCTTGTAAATTTTTAAAATTTACAAGCTCTCTGACTTTAAAATCATTTAAATTTCCCAAAATAAAGCGAAAACTATTACGAAATCGCCTATAGCTTTCAACCACCCTTTTAAAATTCTCTTCACTGGCTTTTACA
>JAPORL010000144.1 GCA_026712605.1 Pseudobdellovibrionaceae bacterium
CATAATAGTCAATATAAATCTTACAATGGATATACTAGAGCCTATGAAGAGTTAACATTAGTTGAGTTATCAAAAACAGCAACAAATACAAACTATAAAATTACAGCTGGTGAGTTAAATAAACCCACATGGGCACCTGAAGAACTTAATGCACAAAACCTATTTGAAGAAATCCTACAACTCCAGAACTCAATAGATGAAAAAGAGCAAATCACATTTATAACTCAGCTCTCTTCTCTATATGAAACATATGAGATAAAAGACCCAAATATTATTAAAAAATATTTAACTAATAAAATTAAAGATAAAAATTTATCTTTTAAACTTAGAAAGTTGGCTTTTTTTTATTTAATTAAATTTTTACAAAAAAAAGACATATCTTTAAATTATAAAGATTTTTCAGAGCTTTTAACACATTTTTCACAAAAAGAAGAACAAACAATACTAAGAGAATTAAGCCATTGGAAAAAATCTTCAGACAAAATAAAAAGGAATATTATCCACGATCTAACAGTAAGTGTTTTTATAAATCAAGCCATAACAAAATTTAAAAATATTATAGATATAAACTCAAAAAAGGGAAATATGGATTCAACTGTTCTAATGGATTTAATTGAGATAGGAGAAATAAAAGCTGTAAACAAAATTCTTGAAGAAGGTGTTGATATTCATGCTTTAAATAAGTATGGCGATACGGCTTTGCATCTTGCTGTTCTAAAGGGATATAATAATATAATTAAAGCTCTTATTAATCATGGAGCAAAGCTTAACGCAAAAAATAATTATGGATATACTCCTCTTGATCGGGCATGGACTATAGAAACATATGAACTTTTAAAAAATAATGGAGCCAATAATAGTAGTTTTTTTAATACACTTACAAAAAAATGGAATTCTTTTTAAAAAAATAAACAAAAAAATTAATTGAAAACAAGGCTGATATCAAGATTACAGATATAGATTTTGCTCAAATAAGAAATTTTTATAGTAAATGTAATATTTTCCCCATTCTTAGTTTTATTTTTTACAAATCAATAGAAAATTGCTATAAAATATAAAAAAACATATATGAAGAATAAAATAACATGTTTAGTTTTATAAAATATTTATTTAAAGATAAATTCATTCAACTCTTTTTAATTTCTTTTCTTTGTCTAAACTCTAGCTTATCTGCCACTCAAAAGAAATGTGAAGACATTTTTTCTAACCCATATTCTTTTAATAAAGCTATGACAAAAAATCTTCTCCTTCAAGCTCATCAAAAACAATTATTTGATTTTTATAAAAATTCTTCTTTTTACAATCCTAATAAAGTTCATGAATATAGTTTTAAGGATATGATGAAAATTTTAAAAGAATATCCCGAACTTTCTAAAATACCATTTAGAGAGCATATTATACATATTAAAGATGTAGAATCTAAAATAAACTATAAAAATTTAGAGCAGTTTGCAATAAGCCTTAACAAATCCAACAGCCGTGTTAAAAATAACTTATTTAAAATAAAAGAGAATTTAGGTTGGTGGAAAATTCTTCTGGATTACCCTAAATTAGATAAAGAAAGCCAAAAAGATAAACTAAAAAAACAAGAACACAATTTAGAATTTTTAGAGTATTTAGATACCCTTATTGATAAAAAGAGTTTTGAAAATCTCAATAAGCCCGATTATCCTACTTATGAGAAAAGTCTTTTGCTTTATACAATTTTAGAAAAAGCCAGCGATATAAATTTAACACAGAATAGAAGTATCAAAAGAATTTCTCAAGCTATGGTGGATGCCATTCACATTGCCAGTTTTAGAAATAGTAATCTTACAGAAGTCATAAAAAGTAAAAATCTAGAAATATTAGTGAACACTTTGAATCTTATACAAATTAAAAGAGATAAATTAGCTAAAGAATTGGGCTTTAAAGATTTCTTAGACTTACAATCTCTACTTGAAGTAGAACATGCAACAGGTCTCACTAAAAATCAAAATATAGAAGATATAATCTTTTCATCTGAACAACTTTTAGAATCAGTAAACGAAATAAAAGATATCTCAAAAGACTCTTCTGTTAAAATTCTCAGAGTTAGACCTTTATCTATACTAGAAGCTCCTTATAGAGGTTGCATGGGAAATGACTGTAGCAGTAGAGAGTATTTTGAAGAAGCCTTTGACCCTAATTTTCATTACTTTACTCTAACAGATGAAGACAATAAATCCATTGGACAAGTTACAGTTGTTTTGGGAACTTCAAAAAAAGAGGGAAAAGAAATAAAAACTGCATTCTTAGATAAAATACAAAATGTTCCTCTTAATCGCATTCTACCTATAATGGAAGGGATTCGCCTTAGCTTGAAAG
>JAPORL010000161.1 GCA_026712605.1 Pseudobdellovibrionaceae bacterium
ATTTCTATTTCTATATGCTCTTTTTGTAAGTTAAGCCAAGAGTTGAAAAGACGGTTAGATTTATCAAAATTTTAACTGATTAAGCTTTCTAAATTCTATAGTTTTTTTCTGTTTTTTAAAACAAAATATAAATTTTTCTCAAACATTTTATAAAAAGCTATAGTTTTGGAAAATGAAGTATAAAAACTCCAAATTTCTTAGCAACACCTACTAGACTTAAAACTAGGGGGGGTATATTTAAAACCTTTTATCATCTTTCTTAAAAAATCCTAAGAATCAGGCTGAAAAAAACCGATAATTTTTTAAGAACCAGAAAGTTTTATAATGTTACTTAAAAGTATGAAAAAAAGTGTTTTATTTATATTCAGTTTAGGACTAATAAATGGGCTTTGTTCTGTTCAAGCTTTTTCTTCTCAGAGCATAAACAGACCAGTCATTAAAGCTTGGGATTTTATTCGTTTTGCAGATTCTGTTTTTACTTATAGTTTTTCAAAAAATGATAGGGTAATAGGGACATTTCATTCTCGTAATTTAAAAAAAAAGAAGAACTGGAGGAGGTTGGGCTCTGACAAGATATTTAATCAAGTTATGGTTGATAAAAAAGCTATGATGTCTTTGATTAATATTTCAAATTGGAAAGTGGATAATAAAACTTTTAAAAAGAAAAGAGGATATTATCGGTTGTTTATGGCAGGCTCTTATTTTGATAAGGATAAAAAACAGACTTTTTTTAGAGAAGTTCATTTGTATTATCCAAAAAAAGTTCAACAGATTTTGGTGATAAGTCCTGAAAAGAAATTTTTTAAAAAGCAGGAGTTTAAAGATTTTATTAAGGGAGTTCAAAGCTTTTTAAAGAAGTGAGAGAGATTATGAGACGGTTTTTGGTTTTATTTGTTATCAGTTTGTTTTTTTGTTCGCCTTTATTTGCGATAGCTGATTGGTCTCCAGAGCAGATTGCTCAATTAAGTGAAGAGGATCTTAAAAATCTATCCTTAGAGGAATTTAAGGAGCTATCTGAGCCAGAAAATATGTTAAAGCTGACTACTAAGCAAGTAGTAATAGCTTATAAGCCTGAGTATTTACCAGAGTTAAGTTGGTCTTCTCTTCATGTATTAAGTCCAGCTCATATTAGAAAGTTCAATTCAGAGCAAATTAAAGCTTTTACACCCAATCAGATGAGGATTCTTAAAGGAACTCAGATTCAATCTTTTACACCGAATCAGACGACTTATTTAACTTCTGATCAGGTTAAATCTTTTACAACAAAAAACAGGCGGTTGCTTCATAGCTCTCAGATTAAGCAAATAATTAGCCCTACAAAGATTCCAGAATTGGATTTAAACAAAAAGATTTATGGTTTGAGTAATAATGTGTTTTCAGCTTTAACTTACTCACAAAAAAAAGATCTGCTATTCAATCAATATAAGGCTTTATCGCTTAAGCAGTTTCGGGCTTTAACAGCTAAGCAGATTGCAAGTATAAGACCAGAGCAACTGAAGGCTTTAGGTAGTGATAAGTTAGAGGTCTTGACAGAAGAACATAAGTCAGCTTTAACAAGTGAGCAGTTAAAAGAGTTAAACCAAGATCAAATCAAATCCATACAGAATCTGAGAATTCTTTCTCCTAAAGAGATAGAAGAGAGGGATAGAAAAACAGAGGCAGGAGCTTTGTGTTTGTACGGTTCATGTGTTGAGCCTATGGATGAAAACTATAAGAGCATATGTCATGCTCTTGTTAACAGTCCTCTTTGTAAAGATGTGAAAGAAGATAAACTGATAAGTTGTGAGTCTAATCAGGGAAAGTTTCTTTCGCTAGCATCAAATGTAGGAAATAGTATTTGGGGTTGTTTGAGGTATTCTGTGGGAGAGCTTTTAGCTATAATTTGGCGATTGATGAAATGGGTTACAGGTCATGTTTTTGAGGATTCCAGACAAAACACAGCGGATATGGCGGGATACGCTACAGATAGTGTTAAGCTTTATTTGCATTCAGAGTATGAGAAGGCTTACAAATTAGCCAAAGAGCCAGGTAGAAAAGCAAAAGCTTTGGGAGCTGTAGCGAGTTCAATAGGTAAAATGATGTATTATTCTATGGAGGATCTTGTAAGAGAAGATGTATCTGAATGGTCTTGTTTGAATGCTAAAGGAAAGTCAGGGAAAGTTTGTGCTTGGGCGTTAACTGTAATCTCTGGAGGAATACTTGTAAGAAGCTTTGTTAAGAAAATTATGAACCAGACAGCAAAACAAAGTGTAAAAACGACAGCTAAGCTAGTTGGATTTGTTGGTGTAGGGGGTGGTCTTATTGCAGGTAGTGAATCCTA
>JAPORL010000035.1 GCA_026712605.1 Pseudobdellovibrionaceae bacterium
CAATAGCTTTTTATACCCACCATTTTAAAAAAGAGTCAATATAAGTATTGCTGAAAAATAGGACTTTTTATTGAGTTTTAGCTTATTTTTTAAATAAAAGTCCACAAAAATCACTTTAAATTATTATGTTACTAAAAAGGAGAACACCACACTGACCCTCTAATCTTACTAGTTCATTTTCGGTATTCTCACTTATTTACTGTATTAAAAGTTTAATTTTTAGGTATGCCAGATGTAAATATAGCATTTTTCTCAGTTTTTTTAACGACAGAACCCTTGTAGATGAAATATTTTTGATAATACTTTATTTATTGTGACATATATCGTCGAAATCTACCCTCCTCTGTATGTATTTAAGCTATGCAGTATAAAAACTCTGCTAAAATGAAGCTTATTTCACTTTTTCAGATAAGTGATTTTATATAAGGTGTCTTTAGACCGACTAAAGTAAAAAGAAGAAAAGGTAAATCATAACTGTAAGATGTAAGATAACGGGGAGTAGCGCAGTCCGGTAGCGCATCCGCTTTGGGAGCGGAGGGTCGCAGGTTCAAATCCTGTCTCCCCGACCATTTGAAAAAAATATGCTTGAAACACATTTAATACCAAGAGTTAAACAGAATAATTCAAAACAATTTAATTTGTTTGAAAACCCTGTCATTCCTATTCAAACGGAAGGTATTAAATATAGTGGATCAAAACTAAAATTAATTCCTTATATTCTTTCTGTTGTTCATTCTCTGCCTGTGAAACACATCTTTGATGGTTTTTCAGGAACGACAAGAGTGAGCCAAGCTCTTGCCAAATGTGATTACCAAGTAACGGCAAATGATTTGGCTATTTGGTCAAAAGTGTTCGGTGAATGTTATTTGAAAGGAAAAAAAAGTAAGTCATTACAAGAAAAGATAAACTACCTCAATAATTTAAAAGGTTATGAAGCCTGGTTTTCACAACATTATGGTGGTAAAGCACGGGGAGGTCTTTCCCTCCACCCAGACGGAAAGAAAAAAATCTGGCAAATACATAATACAAAAAAATTGGATGCTATAAGACCAGAAATAGATAAGGTAGCAGAGAATTCCTTTGAAAAGTCTATTTTATTAACAAGTTTGATTTTAGCTTTAGATAAAGTAGATAACACTCTTGGACATTATGCCTCTTATCTTCGGGAGTGGGCTCCTCGTTCTTTTAATACAATGAACCTCTTAATGCCCTTGACGGAAAAAAAATCAAACCATCATAAAGTAATGAATAAAGACATTTTCCAAGCTCTCCGTAAAGTTAAAGCGGATTTATCCTACTTTGATCCCCCTTATGGTTCTAATAATGAAAAGATGCCTCCGTCTCGTGTTCGTTATGCTTCTTATTATCATATTTGGAAGACCATATGTTTAAATGATGAGCCAGAGCTGGCAGGAAAAACAAACAGAAGAGTAGATTGCAATGATAAAACAGCAGGATCTATTTTTGAAGAATTTAGAAAGAATAAAAAAGGAAAATTTATTGCTTTAACAGCCATTGAAAGACTCATTAAGGAATGCCCCTCTCAATATATATTACTCTCTTACAACAATGGAGGAAGAGCAACAAAAGAAGAAATATGTGCCATCATCAGTAAACAGTGCAAAAAAGCTCAGATTTTTTCCATTGATTACAAACGCCATGTTATGTCGGGTATGAGATGGACTCACGATTGGACGAAGAGTAATGAAGGAAAAAACAAAGAGTTTTTATTCTTAATGGAAAAATAAATTTTACAAAAATAATCCTTGTTAAAACTGAAAAAAAGGTAATGGAATCCGCTCACTTTATTAGAAAAAGTTTCTATTGAAAACGACGGTTTATTAATAACAAGGTATGTAGGGTGTCCTCTCGATCCACATGCACTTCCGATTTCCACCGAGCCGGTTCCAGAAACCAGTGGCTAAAATGGAGAGGAGCACTAATGGGTTTTTTATTAGTAAAAATAGGTACTTCACCAAAGTGAAAAAGATAAGTAATAAAAGCATAAGCATCTCTTTTATTATTGATGAACAGGATGTTATCAATAAGATTTTGTTCAAAAACATCCAATAAAGGTTCTAATTCTCTAGCCCCTAAATATTGGGAAGAATCCCTATCCAAATATTCCATTGCATTCTCTTGATAATAAATAAAGAGAAAAATCTCAAATAAGTCTTTAATAGAAAGTCGCTCCTTTTCACTATAAAAGTCACTAAGGGTAGCAATGTAACTTATTTTCTTTTTTTCCTCTTGGGAAAGGAGTTCTAAAAGTTGGGGGAACCCGGTAAAAACAGAGGAAGGCAGGTGTCGTAGG
>JAPORL010000029.1 GCA_026712605.1 Pseudobdellovibrionaceae bacterium
CTTAATAAGATAAAAAGCTAAAAACGAGTTCGGATTTGAACACATAGCGACCACCGGTCGCTTTGTGGCAAAACGCATGTCTGAGTTTTTAAGCCTCTGTCTTATAAGCTTTTACTACTGACGATACTTAATTTTAAATACTAATTAAGCCTTAATAAAAAAACATCTTGCCTTAAAGCCTTATTCTGTAACATAATGTTTTTGTTCTTTTATCTAGGAGGTTTTTATGTCAATCACTTTACCAGAACTGCCTTACAGCAAACAAGCTTTAAGCCCTCATATTTCTGAGGAAACTTTAAACTATCATTATGGAAAACACCATAAAGCCTATGTGGATAAATTAAACGCTCAGATTGCTGGCTCTGATCTAGACAAAGCCAGTTTAGAAGAAATTGTAAAATCCTCTAAAGGAGGAATATTTAATAATTCCGCTCAAGTTTGGAACCACAGTTTTTATTGGGATTGTTTATCTCCTCAAGGAGGTGGAAACCCAACAGGTCAGGTTTTATCTGCTATTGAAAAACATTTTAACTCTTTTGAAAAATTTAAAGAGGAGTTTTCAGCTTGTGCTATGACTCAGTTTGGATCAGGCTGGGCTTGGCTTATAAAAGAGGGAGATAATTTAAAAGTCATTTCTACTCCGAATGCAGAAACCCCTTTAACTTCCAATAATCAAAAAGCTTTATTAACTTGTGATGTTTGGGAGCATGCTTACTATATTGACTACCGAAATGCCCGAAACTCTTACTTATCAGCTTTTTGGAATTTAGTAAATTGGGAGTTTGTAAATAAAAATTTGGACTCCTGATGCTGATAAAAAAAGTGAGAGGTTTTCCCGATCATTTAGAAGAGGAGTGTTTTCAGCATGATTCCCTTTTATCTGTTATCACCTCTGTTTTAAATCAATTTAGTTTTTTAAAAGTCAGTCCTCCTATTTTAGAATATGCTGAGATTTTTAGCAGAACCTTGGGAAAAGAGTCTGATATTGTAAATAAAGAGATGTATTCCTTTCAAAAAGGAGAGGATTCTTTTACCTTAAGACCTGAGGGAACAGTCGGGATAGCCCGCATGTTTATTACTCAAAAGTTAGATAGGGAGTTGCCTTTAAGATGGTTTTACTATGGACCTATGTTTCGGCATGAAAGACCTCAAAAAGGTCGGTTTCGTCAGTTTAATCAGTTAGGAGTTGAGTTTTTAGGAGATAAAGAAGACTCAGCTGATATGGAAATTTTATCTCTAGCATGGCTGTTGGTAAAAAAACTCAAATTAGAAAATAAAACCAGCTTGGAAATTAACACTTTAGGCTCATTAGAAGAAAGAACAAACTATAAAAAAAAATTTAAAAAATTTCTCTCTGATTTTAAAAGTCAATTAAGCCTAGACAGTCAAATGCGTTTAGAAAAAAACCCTTTAAGAATTTGGGATTCAAAAGAGGATCAAGATAAGGAGATTCTCAAAAAAGCTCCTATACTAAAAGAAACTTTACAAAAGGACAGCTTAAATAAATACGAAAAAATTAAACACCTTCTCAATCAGTTTGAAATTCCTTTTAAAGAAAATCACAAATTAGTAAGAGGTTTGGACTATTACAACGATTTAGTTTTTGAATGGACGAGTTCGGATTTAGGCTCTCAATCCGCTTTTTTAGCGGGAGGACGCTACGACGGCTTAATCAGTCAATTGGGTGGAAATAGCACTCCTGCTATTGGTTGGGCTCTAGGCTTAGAAAGGCTAAGTCTATTGTGCCATGAATTTAAAACAAAAGCCCTTAAACTGGGGCTCATTTGCTCACTAGAAAAACAATATCAAGAAAAAGCCCTTAAATTAATTTATGATTTGAGGTTAGAGGGTTTTTCTGTTTACCACTATTTTTCAGGTAATTTTTCAAAACAAATGAAAAGAATCAGTAAAAAATGTCTTTTTGCTCTGATTTATGGAGAAAAAGAGCAAAATAAACAAGAAATTATTTTAAAAGATCTCAAACAAAACAAACAAGTCAGCTTGCCCCTTTCGTCTTTAAAACAGGAATTGCAAAAAAAATTCAATAATTTTTAAGACTTATTTATATTTATTTAAGTATCTTGGTTAAAAGCTTGTGAGATACAAAGCTAAAAACGAGTTCGGATTTGAACACAAGGCGACCATAGGTCGCTTTGTGAGAAAAGGTATTTTGAAAATTTTAAGACTTATTTATATTTATTTAAGTATCTTGGTTAAAAGCTTGTGAGATACAAAGCTAAAAGCGAGTTCGGATTTGAACCTTGGATTCAAGAACTCAGTGCAACACCCCAGTTTTTATT
>JAPORL010000075.1 GCA_026712605.1 Pseudobdellovibrionaceae bacterium
AGTTCGGATTTGAACACATAGCGACCACAGGTCGCTTTGTGGCAAAACGCATGTCCGAGTTTTTAGATTTGTATCTTATAAGCTTTTCACATAAAGCTAAAAACGAATTCGGATTTGAACACAGTGCGACTACAGATCGCTTTGTAGCAAAACGCATGTCCGAGTTTTTAGCTTTGTATCTTACAAGCTTTTCACATAAAGATTAAAATAAATTTGACATTAAATAGATAACAACTAACAGTCTTACTTTCCATATATAAAATTTTTTAAGAATCGTCCTGTGTGACTTTTTTTACAGCTCATAATTTCTAGCGGACTGCCTTCTGCTAAAATATACCCACCACGACGACCGGCTTCAGGCCCCATGTCAATAACATAATCAGCTGATTTTATAAAATCTAAATTATGCTCTATAATAAAAAAGCTTCCTCCCGCTGAAACCATTTGATCAATGACTCTCAATAAAAGCTCTAGCTCTTTAAAATGAAGACCCTTTGTCGGCTCATCTAAAATATAAAGAGTTTTCTCTTGAACAGATTTTAAAAGCTCTCTAGACAATTTTAATCTTTGTCGCTCTCCACCACTTAAAGAGCCAATGCTTTGCCCTAAATTAAGATAAAATAATCCCACTTCTTTTAAAGAGCTAAAAGCCCTTAACAAAGGAGCTTCTCCTCTAAAAAAATCAAAAGCCTCTTTGACAGTTAGTCCTAATAGCTCATGAATATTTTTATCCCTTAAACGAACTCGTAAAATTTCTTTCTTGAATTTTTTTCCTTTACACTCTTCACACTCTATTTTTAAAGAGTCCATAAAAACCATATCTATTTCTTGGTAACCTAGGCCTTTACAAGCTGGGCATCTTCCTCCTTCCACATTCAAACTAAAATGGGAAGGGCTCAAACCCAATCTTTTAGATAAAGCTGTGTTAGCAAAGCTGTGCCTTATAAAATCAAAAGCTTTAATGTAAGAAACTACTGTGCTTCTAGAGCTTCTGCCCATATCATCTTGAGTCATTAAAATCACATCTTTTAAAAATTCAGCTCCTAAAAATTTTTCATAACTTAAACTAGGTAAAATATCTTGCGCCAAATTCTTTTTTAAGGCTGGATAAAGAGTTTGAACTGCTAAACTAGATTTTCCTGAGCCGCTAACCCCTGTTAAAATAACAAAACGATTAAGAGGCACAAACAAATCTATATTCTTTAAATTATGCCCTGAACATTTTTTTAACAAGAGTCGGTATTTATAATTCAATTTATTAACTGGTCTAAATTTTTTTAAAATAATATTTTTTCTTTTTAGATAAGGAACTGTGTTAGAATTTTTTTGCTGTAAAAATTTTTTTGTAAAACCAGACCATAATACCTCACCTCCCCTATCTCCTGATTCCGGTCCCATCTCTATTATGTAATTACTATTTTCTATCACATTTTGATCATGCTCTACCACAACAATAGTATTGCCTGTTTTTCGCAGTTCCTCTAATAATTCAATCATTCGGGCTGTGTCTCGTGGGTGAAGTCCCACTGTAGGCTCATCTAATACATATAAAACTTGTGAAAGGGCTAAACCCAACTGACTAGATAAGTTGAGTCTTTGAAATTCTCCTCCAGATAAAGTGCTAACAGAGCGATTTAAACTCAAATAAGAAAGTCCTAAAGCATTGAGATGCTTTAAATGGTAAGATAAAGCGGAAATCGATTCTTCAGCAATTTGTTTTTCTTTATCAGATATTTTTTCCTTTTCAAAAAAAGTCTGCATTTGACCTAAAGTCATATTCATAAAATCATTAAAGGTTTTTCCATGAAAAAAAATAAAATTTAATTCTGATCTCAATCTAGAGTTTTTACAGCTTTTACAAGGAAAGTTAGATTTATAGCGGGATAGCAAAATCCTTATATGCATTTTATATCTTTTTCCTTCTAACTGATCAAAATAGCCCCATATTCCCTTAAAAGCTCCTTGCCCTTCCCAAAGTTTTTTTCTCTGTTTAAGCGAAAAATCACACCAAGATTTCGTTAAAGGTATTTTGTTATCCTTACAATATTTATATAATTGTGTTTTCCATTTTCTTGCTGAAGGGTTTTCAAAAGGCTGTATAGCCCCCTCCTTAAGAGAGCGCTTAGGATGAGGTATCACCCTATTCTCATCAATATCTAAGATATATCCATACCCTTTACAAGACTGACAAGCTCCTAAAGGAGAGTTAAAATTAAAAAGATTAGCTGTTACAGGAAGAGGAAACTCGTAAGAACATTTTGGACACTTAACTTTATT
>JAPORL010000127.1 GCA_026712605.1 Pseudobdellovibrionaceae bacterium
AGAAAAATTCCTCCCAGCATCTGAGAATTTCCTTTGAGAAAATATATTATTTCTCTCTTGGATTTTCTCTAAATTAGCTTCAATGGTCTCTTCGGAAAGCGATAAATGATTCTTAAAATAATCAAGAGTTAATAACGTTTTTGTATTCGTTTGAGGTAAAAACCCTGAGCTTGTATTAGATTTTTCCGCGCCGCTAAATAAATCGACAACTGACGATATAGCATCCAGCTGATATTGTTGATTAGGGTCAAACTTAAATTTCATTTTTTAGATTGTCTTAAAATTAATTACCCCATGAGAACGCATGGTTTCTAAGGCATTTGCTTTAAGCTGGTCATTATTTTCAAAGCCAATATCTAGGCATATGCAATGAGCTGGTTTTAGGTTTGCCATTTCCAAAATGACCTCTTTTGAGAGCTTTCTATCAATACATATTAAAAGTTCATCGTCTTTTATTGAATATACCGTCTTATTTGCGAGAGTCTTATTTTTTTATTTTCTCTGTCAGTTCAAAACCTGATTTTAAGAGAATTTCGTACAAGATATCTTCATCAGAAGAAGTGGGAGAAATCATTTTATCCAAATGCAACTTCAATTGCTTTGCCACATATTCATCAATCTTACCGTCCCATACCCTGAAGTTTGATTTATCCAGCTTGAATACCTTGAAACCAACATCAAGATTTCCTATGCGTTTCCGATCGTTTTCATCCATTAGCTGCGGCTGTTTGTTTTCTTTTGCCAGTTCTTCTTCTATTTTTTCTTTTGCTTTGCGTATACGTTCTTTACCTATATCTGCAATCGTTTTTAATCCCTCCTTAAATGCTTCCGAGTTCTTATCATAAGGTTCCGGAAGTTGAACCATTATATATTTTCTATTGCCTCCATCCTCTTTATTTAAATCCATCACTGCATGAGCAGTTGTACTGGAGCCAGCAAAAAAATCCAGGATGGTAGCATTCTTTGTTGTACTTTGTTCTAGGATAAATTTAAGCAGAGATAAGGGTTTTGGAAAATCAAAATTTATGTTTGGGAATTGACTTTTAAATTTCTTCGTTTGTTTTTCGCTGTCGTAGAGCCCCATATGATGAAAAATCGGCGATTTTTTTTCTTCATTATAATAGACAATCTGAGTAGGTTTTTGGTGTTCCTCTTTGGGGAAAACAATTAAGTTTTTTTTAATCATTTCCTTTATGCTTTTTTCGGAAAATGCCCAATTCCCATAATGCTTATTTCCATTCTTTGGATTAATAATATGGAAATAATTATTCTGTTTTCCTGTTGCTTGTATAGGCATGGTTCGGTAATAATTCCCCTCCTTATCTTGTTTATAACTGTCCTTACTACCTGAAACTCCATTAAAACAAAAATCCTTTTGTTTCTCATAGACTACAATATATTCTTTATTCGGAATAGATTTATTTTTTGGTGGAACACCAGATGTTTTTTCTTTCTTGACCCAAGTTAAACAAGCAACAAAATTCGTCTCGCCGAAGATTTCATTGCACAGCTTTCTTAAGTTATAAACTTCATTATCATCAATACTAATAAAAATAACACCATCATCTTTTAGAAGATTCCTAGCTAAAAACAAACGAGAATACATCATGCTTAACCATCTAGAATGAAATCTGCCATCAGTTTCTTGATTAGTAGAAAACTTAACACCCTCTTTATTCTTTTGACCAGTATATTTTAAGTAGATATCTAAACTCTCGGAATACTTATCAGGATAAACAAATTCGTTTCCTGTATTGTAAGGGGGGTCAATGTAAATCATTTTAATCTTGCCGTAGTATGCTTTCTGAAGAAGCTTCAAAACCTCAAGATTGTCTCCTTCAATGAAAAGATTTTGAGTAGAATCAAAATCAATACTTTCTTTTCTACAAGGCTTTAATGTACCAATGCTAGGTTCTTGAATAACTCTCAAACAGTCGTTTTTCCCTGGCCATGTCATCTCGTATTTTTCTTCGCCACTAGATCCCCATCCCTCCTCTATGATTCTTTTTAGTTTTTCAAAATCAATCCTCTCTTCATCAAAAACTTCAGGAAACAACTCTTTTAATTTTCTTTTTCGGTCTTCTGCCATATCCATAGATTTCAAACTCATTTTCTCAGGTTTTTTCGACATTTTAAGATTTCTCTAAATTATTGCTCAATAGTTCATTATTCAGATCGTGTTAGCTCTTAAATTAGGCATTCTCATGCATCTGCATGGAGGCATATAATCAAGCTAAAATTTTTATGCTGATTATTATACGCAAGCTACAACATATT
>JAPORL010000191.1 GCA_026712605.1 Pseudobdellovibrionaceae bacterium
AAAAGGATCTTTTTTTAGAAACAGTTTGAGAACTATCTCCTAAGCTTGTATCATTAATGTAGTAATATTTACCAAAAAATCTTCCAAATCTCTTTCTTTCTAGATTTATAGTAATGAAAAATTTTCAAAATAATAAAAACCCAATCTGTTAATTCCCAAAAAAAGCATTTCATTATATATTAAGAAAAACGATTTGTATCTTTTTTAGAAAACACTTTAACTTATTGGGAATTTAAAAACTCTACTAAAAACTAAAGGGAAGTTAAGGGCTAAGTTTTGACCAGCTTAGACATTTGATTTTTTAAAATATAAGTTTGTTTATTACAAGTTTTGAGATTGTACAGGTATTTCCAACTCACGAAATAAATAATTAAGATAATATCTATCCATGGAAGTAAAATATCTTCTATTTTTTAAAGAAGAAAGTCTCCAAGCTTTAATAAACTCATCTGTAGGTGATTTCATATCTAATTGAAAAAATATCCAAATAATATGAACTAACTGTTTTTTATTAAAATCAGCCAAATGTTTTATAGTAGCTTTTTCTAATGAAGTAAAAAAATCTTTATTTTCTTTTAGATCTAAAGCACTATTTACTGAAACTAACATCTCAAACAATAAAAATAATTGGGATATTGTAAATTGATCTAGATTTTGTAAAATTAAATCTCTCCATTCTTCTCGGATTTCTGTTTTACTGTTCAAAATACCATTTTCTACACTATGATTGATTTCGTTATTATTGTAATTTCCAGTTGATACTTTATTTAACATTTTTTGATTTGATAGAAGACTATTTACTATTAATTTTATAGAAATAGGCTTGTCATTAAATACAGTTTCACAAACTGCTACAGAACTACTGACTTCCCCACTTTGAAATTGAAATATAAAAATTATAAAATAAATTAGCTTTCTTATGATTTAACCCTCGTTTAATAATTCAAAAATCATTAATGTTTTAAAATAGTCCTTAAAATTTTAAAAGAAACTAATCATATAAACTCATTAAGATCAACTAAATAAACCCATTAAAATCAACTAATTTAAAACAAATTATGTAAAAAAAAGAAAATTTTTCCGTTTTTTTATTCTAATTGAACACCATTTATCTAAATATTTCATTATTCGCTGACAAGAACTATTAAAAAAAACTAAAATCAAGCCCATTAGCATACTCATCCAGACTATAAAAAGAAAGACATTGTTTTCCATTTTGTAATAACATTCTAATTGACATAGATATTTATTACATATTATTAGTTAAGAAATTCTTTTTTCTGTTTAATAGTTTTTTGGAGGAAAAATCATGAAAGCCATTCACACTGAATCTCTTAATATTAATATAGCTGAACACAATTTTAAATCTTATTTAGCTTATCCAACAAACACAGATAAACCTGTACCTGGTATTCTAGTCATTCCTGAATTTTGGGGTTTAACAAAATACATCCAAAGTCGCGCCAAACAGTTAGCTGAATTAGGTTACTGCGCTTTAGCCATTGATATATATGGAGAGGCTTGGATCGCTCAAGATGTGAATTCTGCCAGTTTAGCTATGAATAAGCTCCTAAAAAACTTAGAAGAAGGTTCCAATCATATTTTATTACAATTAGAAGAGTTAAAAAAGTTAAAACAAACAGACGAAACAAAAATAGCTGTTATGGGATACTGCTTAGGCGGAGCCTTAGCCTTACATTTAGCCCGTATAGGAACAAATATAAAAGGAGTTGTTAGTTTTCACGGTGATCTTGATCCCCGAACAAGTCTCCAACCTGGGCAAATAAAAGCTAAAATTTTAGTTTGTCATGGAGCAGATGATTCCATGATACCAGAAGAAAAAGTAATTAATTTTAAAAAAGAAATGGATACAGCAGGGGCAGATTATAAATTTATAAGTTATAAAGGAGCTTTACATAGCTTCACCAATCCAAAAGCCACAGAAAAGGGAGATAAATTTAATCTTCCTATTGCTTATAATAAAGAAGCTGATGACTCTTCTTGGAAAGACATGCAAAACTTTTTTACTCAAATTTTCTCCTAAAGGTAGATTTTTCTGAAAACTTAGCTTCTGTAATCAAATCACAACGACTGTCTGCACTCATATTAAAATTAAATTAGAGACACAAAATAAGTTCTTAAGGAATTTTAAAGGTATATTTTAACTTAATTTTGAAAATTTTTCCTTATTTTTGAAAAACTGAAATTATATTCTTGAATTTCTG
>JAPORL010000241.1:0-12721 GCA_026712605.1 Pseudobdellovibrionaceae bacterium
TAGAGTTTGTATTTAAGCCTTCTGGCTCCAAAAAAGTTTGGTGTTGTTTTTTAGCTGAAAAGCGAGTCACTTTATCTTCTACACTAGGACAATATCTGGGACCTAAACCTGTCACTGCGCCCGAAAACAAAGGAGAATCTTTCAAGTGCTTACGGATAATTTCATGGGTTTTTTCTGTTGTATGGCTTAGATAACAGTCAATTTGTTTCAAATTAGGCTTAATGCCACTTAAAAGACTGAAGGGCTGAAACTCTTTATCACCTTTTTGCAATAAAGTTTTTTCAAAATTAATGCTATTTTTATCTAATCTCGGTGGTGTGCCTGTTTTCAAACGATGCACTTTAAAGCCTATTTGTAAAAACTGCTCAGAAAGGCCTTTTGTCGCTTTATCACCTAGCCGACCTCCTTCAGATTTCTTTTTTCCAATATGCATTATAGCTCTCATAAAGGTTCCTGTCGTTATCACCACAGCTTGGGAAGGAATATAAACACCGTCTTTTGTTATGACTCCTTTACAAATGCTATTTTTGATTTTTACTTTTTTAACTTCTATTTCCTTAAGCTCTAGTTTTTGTTTCTTAACAAAATCTTTCATCAATTGAGAGTAAAAAGCTTTATCACATTGCATTCTTCTGCCCCTTACTGCAGGTCCTTTTCTTTGATTAAGCCTTTTAAACTGAATACAGCTTTTATCTGCGTTAAATCCCATTTGTCCGCCCAGAGCTTCAATTTCGCGCACAATATGACCCTTTGCTAGACCGCCAATGGCAGGATTACAACTCATAAAAGAAACTCGGGACAAATTCGTGCTTAAAAGTAAAACCTTAAGACCTAGCCTTTGCGCCACTAAGGCGGCTTCCACGCCAGCATGCCCTGCTCCGACAACAATCAAATCATATTTTTCCACTGAAAAGCTTATACTAGAAAAGAAGAAAAAAATCTTGATCTTTTTTATGAAAGGAAGGCTTTACTTCTTTTTTGCTTGCTTTTGAGCTTTTGATTCTTTTCCCTATCTGTTAAAGCTTTCTCAGAAATAAAATAGAGGTTTAGTTATATTTTTTCTATAAACAAGACTTTTCTGTCACAAAAAAATCTAACTATCTAAAAAACAGCCTATTTTCCTATACAAAATTGTTTAAAAATTTTATCTAAAACTTTGTCCTCTATTTGCTTTCCTAAAATTTCATAAAGAGCTAAAAGCCCCTGCCTTAATTCTAAAGCCATAATGTCTCTTTCAAAATTAAGCTTTTCACAAGCTATCAAAGAGTCTTTCATTTTTATTAAAGCTTTATGGTGTCGGCTGTTACTTATTAAAAAATCTTCACTTTGTGAAATCCCACAATTTCTTATATTTTTTCGCAAATCAGAAATCCCTTCTTTTAAAAGCGAGCTTACAATAAAAATTTTAGCAGGAGTTTTTATATCTTTATATTTCTTTTTTAATTGATTAAAAAGCTTGGTTTTTTGTTTTCCTTTTTGTAATAAATCGCTTTTTGTAAAAATAAGCCATGTGTTTTTAAGATCTTGAAAAAGTGATTTTTCTAATTGGGGTTGAGAAGAATCAACTAGCAAAAGGCGATAATCACACTCTTTAAATAAAGCATAGGATCTTTTTTGTCCCTCAACTTCTCCCTCGCTTTTACTTTCCCTAAAGCCAGCACTATCTTTTAATAAAATATTTAAGCCTTTTGCATTTAAAAGCTTTCCTTCTATTATATCCCTAGTCGTGCCTTCTTCTTTAGAAACAATGGCTTTATTTTCTTTTAAAAGTGCATTAAAAAGAGAAGATTTTCCCACATTAGTTTGACCAAAAATGCCAAAAATTAGTCCTGTTTGTAATTTTTCAAAAGGGCGATAATGATAAATAAGAGATTCCAACTCCTTCCTTAAAGCTTTTAGTTTTTGTTTAAGCTTTTTATCTTCTAATAGCTTTAAATTTTCTAAAGAAAAATCAATATCTGCTTCCACATGACTTAATAAAAAAATCCATTTTTTTTCTATCTCTAAAAACTTTTTAGAAAGCTTTCCTTTTAACTGAAAAAGAGCTTGTTTTCGCGCCAAATGACTTTCCGCCTCTACTAATTGAAGAAGAGCTTCCGATTGTACTAAGTCCATTTTTCCGTTTGAAAAAGCCTGAAAAGAAAACTCTCCTTTCTGTGCTAATCGAGCTCCTTTTTCCAATAAAATTTTTAAAACCTCCAGATAAACTTTTCCTCCATGACAAGATATTTCTATCGTTTCTTCTCCAGTAAAAGAGTGTCCTTTTTTAAAGTAGGTGATTAAAACTTGATCTATCTCATGAGAGTCTGTTTTTAAGGTTCCAAAATAAGCTTTATGACTTTTTAGTTTACTCGGTAAAAAGGAGGCCATTTTTCTTGTGATTTTAGAAGCCTTAGGTCCGCTAATTCTAAGAAGAGACAAAGCTCCTTTTCCTTTAGGAGTACAAAGGGCTACTATCGTGTCATCTTTCATTCTTTATCATTTCTAAAAGTATCTGGAATTAGTTTTAATTTTTTATACACTCCTGATCCATAAGATTGACTCCTAACTCCTGTGTTTCCAGAAACTTTTTCATGTATCAAACGTCTTTGAAAAGGAGATAAGGCTTGTTTAAAAGCAATGGGCTTATTACTGCTCAAAGCTTTTTCTATTAAGCGATCTGTTAAGGAAAGCAGTTTTTCTTCTTGTTCTTTCCAAAAACCATTAGAATCTATAGAAATTCTTATTTTTTCATCAGGATAGTTTTTATAAGCCACCTGAGAAAGATAGATCTGAATAGCTAAAAGAAGTTTTCCTTTTTTTGTTTTTAAAAGTCCCTCATCTTCTCCAAAAATATCTATATTTAAAGCTTGATCTTTTCGCTCAGCTTGAAAAGAAAGCAAAAGTTTTCCTCCCTCTAAAAGCTCTGATAAAGCTTCGGTTATAAGCTCTTGTTCTGAAGTTTTTTTACTTCCAAATAAATTCAACATTTTTCCTCCTCTATCTTAAGATTTGCTAAGTCTAACAAAAAAAAGCTGTTGTACCAATCCAAAAAGCCCGCTTATAAAAATATACAAACTTAATCCGCTTGGAAGGTTTAACATAAAAATAGTAAAAACTAAAGGCATGGCTTTTATGAGCCTAGCCTGTTCTTTCGGCAAGTTCATAGGTGTGATAGTTTGTTGAGCAAATAAAACAAGCCCCCCTAAAATAGGAAAGACAAAGTAGGGATCTTTTAAGCTCAAGTCATAAATCCAGCCTATAAAAGGAGATTGATAGAGTTCAATGCTCTCTCCTAAAACGCGATAAAGAGCAAAAAAAACAGGAAGCTGAATAAACATGGGCAAACAACCTCCTAAAGGATTAGCTTTATGTTTTTTCATTAAGCTCATGACTTCTTGATTCATTTTTTTAGGATCGGATTTATGAGTTTCTCGGAGCTGTTTTAATTCTGG
Source organism: Pseudobdellovibrionaceae bacterium (assembly GCA_026712605.1). GTDB lineage: Bacteria > Bdellovibrionota > Bdellovibrionia > Bdellovibrionales > UBA1609 > JACOND01. Next base: position 3,435 of record JAPORL010000241.1, read on the forward strand.
CTGAATCTTTTGCATAACTTTCATAGAATTATAGGATTTAATATTAATAGGAAGCAAAAGGAGCCGTATCACAAAGGTTAAAAGTATGATGGCTAAGCCCCAGTTATGACAAATGTTTTGCAACCAAACTAAAAAAAGTAAAATAGGTCTGGCCATCCAGCTAAAAAAACCAAAATCCAACCACTCATTTAAGCCTCCACCTAAGGCCTCAAGACTTTTAAGAGATTTTGGTCCTAAAAATATTGTGTATTCTAAGTTTTGTTTTTTAGAATGTAAAAAATCATACTTTATAACAGCTTCTGCTCTGTTCTTTTTTTTGCTTAGCTGAGATAGAGGCAAAAGCTCAGATTTATTAACAAAAGCTTTTCCAAAATATTTTCCTCCTAAAGCAACAACAGATGTATTGTTATAAATTGGCACATCAACTAAAGTTTCGCTTGAAGATTGTTTACAAAAATCATTGCTTTTTTTTCCGCAAACTAAGAGATCTTTTTCAAATATTCTTTTTTCTTCTTTTCCTTCATAAATTAAAAAGCCTTTTAAAATGTCCATACCATAAATCAAGAACATCTTTAAAAAACCTGATGTTTTTTCTTGCGGAAGCTTATGTGAAAAGGAAAGGCTAAAGCTTTCAATCTCCTTATTTTCAAAGGGCTCAATTTCTGTTTTAACATTTAAAGCAAAATCTTCTTCTTGAACTTCAATTTTTTTTGTAATTGTAGCATAGGAAGAAGAAAATTTTCCTATAAAAATATTTTCTTTTTTTTCAACTTGAAAAGGAATAGTTTCTCCAAAAACAACAGAGGAAAATAATGTTTCATTTTCTGGCTTAAAAATAATAGGCTTTTGGTTTCTATCAAAATATTTTTTAAGCTTAAGTTTTTTTATTCCCAGCCCTTTAGAAGAAAATAACACTTCCATTTTTTCACCCTTAAACCAAACTTCTTGTTCTTTTGTTATTTGCTGGAGGCGAGGTTTTTCTTCTTTTAAATCCAAATCTTGTTTGTTTTTTTCAACTCTAGTTATCGGATTTTTATTAAAATGCTTGGGGTATTTTCTTTTCATATAAGAATCCCAAGCCCACCAAGCCAGTAAAATCAAAACAAGGGCTATTACAGTTTGTGAATCTAAAAAGCTTTCTTTTTGTTTTGACATAATCTAAATAAACTCTTTGATTTCAGGCTCTTGTCTGAATTTAGGTCCAAAGGGGTTACAACAAAAAAGTCTTTTTAATAAGAGCCAGCTGGCTTTAAAAAAGGGATATTTTTTATAAACCAAAAAACCATAGTCACTACAAGAGGGATAAAAACGACAGCTCCCTCCCATCATTAAAGTTCCTGATAAAAAGGCTTTATAGAAAAGTATAAAAAACCTAAGCAAGCTACAAAAAAAGAGCCTAAGGTTTTTTATCCAAACATTCAAAAAATTTTTCAAAAACAAAATCAAAGTCCTTTCTTTTTATAGTCCTATAAAAACTTTTATCTCTCTTTAAAAAAATAACAAAAGCTTTTCCTTTAAACCCTTTAATTTTTAAATTTTCTTTGCCCCACCTTCTAAAACGGTTTCTCAAGCTCGCTTTTTCTATATATTTTTTAGGCAAACTCCACAGCAAATTTATTTTTTGAGAGGACCCATTATACAAAAAAAGAACTTTTAACCATTGATAAGAAAAAACCTCTGCTTTCTGCTTAAAAAGCTCAAAATCTTTCCTGTAAACAAAAGAGTTTATCTCATTTTTTCCCAACAGAAACTACCAGACTTTGTCGTTTTTTTCTTCTGCGACGAGCTAAAACATTTTTGCCTGCTTGCGTTAAGCTTCTTTTTATAAAACCATGGCTTCTTTTCCGTTTAACATGGCTTGGTTGATAAGTTCTCTTCATTATTTTTCCTGTTTTGACGCACAATGAAAGCAAATTTTTTTCTTCCCGTCAAGTCCTAAGCCATGTTAAAGCTTTTATTTATCTTATTTAAAGATGCCCTCTATCAAAACAAAAACAGGAGGCCTTTTGGAGGCAAAAGAAAATAAGCTTTGGTTAAGTTTTAAAAATTATTTTTTACAAGAACAAAGAGAAAATAGCCTTCATAAACACTGGCTTGATTCTGTTCAAATACTGGAAACAGAAAAAAAAGGCTCCGATATAAAACTTGTTCTTCAGGCCCCTTCCGATCTGCATAAAAGATGGCTTCAAGAAAATTTACTAGAAACCTTTTATAATTATACAAAAAGTTTTTTCAATCTTTCTTGTAAAGTTTTGTTGGAGATAAAACTCCCTAATTTGCCTTATTCTGATCAAAAGAAAGTCTTACAATTAAAACAAGCTCCGTTTTCTCCTTATAGTTTTTTCAATCCTTTATATAGTTTTGAAAATTTTATTGTGGGAAAAAATAATGAATTGGCTTGTTCTGCAAGCCTTGCCGTCACAAAAAATAATCTGGCCCAAGAAAGTTTAAATCCTTTGTTTATCTATGGCCCCTCTGGTTTGGGAAAAACACATCTTTTAAACGCTATTGGACAAGAAGCTCAAAAAAACTTTCCAAAAAAACAGTTTATTTATCTATCAGCAGAACGCTTTTTAAATGAATACATTTCTTCTTTACAAAACAAAAAGCTTGGGATTTTTAGAAAAAAATTTAGAAAAAATTGTCAGTTTCTTCTAATTGATGATATTCAAATTTTATCAAGAGGAAAAGAGATTCAAGAAGAGTTTTTTCACACTTTTAATGAACTCTATTCTCAAAAAGTCCAAATTGTTATTTGTTCCGATCAAAACCCTGAGAAAAATCCATTTTTACAAGAAAGAATAAAAACGCGTTTATCGGGGGGACTCATGGTAGATATCTCTTACCCTGATAAAGAAACTCGTCTGGCCATCTTGAAAGACAAACTCAATAAAAATAAGCTTTTTTTATCTCAAGAAAGTTTATACCTGATCGCCCAATCTTGTAAAAAATCCATTAGAAAAATAGAAGGAGTCCTAAATAAAATAAAAATTATGACAGATCTTCATGGAGGGCAAATCACTTTCTCAGAGGTAAAAAATATTCTAAAAGACACTCAACAAGAGCTCTCTATAGAAGAAATTCAAATAAAAGTTACTCAAGCCTTTAAACTCTCTTTAGAAGAGCTTAAATCTCCTTGTAGAAAAAAACATATTGTCCAAGCTCGGCAATCGGCAATGTATCTTATTAGAAAATATTTAAAAACGCCCTTAAAAGATATTAGTCTTGCTTTTGGAAAAAAAGATCATACAACAGTATTAAATTCTATCAAAAAAGTGGAAAAACTAAAAACTGAAAACCCAGATTTTAAAAGGCTTTTAGAAGATTTACAAAAAGATTTCCACATAAATTATTAATGAACTCTAAAAAGTTAATAATAAAGTCGTGGATAATAATAAGATTCTTTTTTTACACTTTGCATTTAAGACTTTCTTTTTTTAGCTTTGTGAATAAAAAGTCTTAATATTTAAAGTTCTTTTACTGTTTTTCCTTAAAAATCACAGCTTTAATACTAATATACTTATATTTTTAAAATTTTTTTTATTTATTGCCTGTGAAAAAATATTAAATTATTCTGTTTTGAAGAAAAACTTAATATGGATATAAAAATAAAAAAAGAAGATGTATTTCCTATTTTATCTCAAATTCAAGGGATATTGGAAAAACGATCCACTCTACCTATTTTTTCCCATATTTTAATAAAAACAGAAAAAAAGGATATTCAAATTTATGCTTCAGATTCTGAGTTAAGTTTTTGGGTAAGTCTTCCTGCTCAAATAAAAAAAGAAGGAGCTATTGTATTAAACGGGAAAAAGTTTTTTGAAATAGTTAGAGAGTTAGCTCATGGTATTTTTGAAGTCAATTTGGGAAAAAATCATCAGGTTCATATAAAGCAATTTTCTTCTTTTTTTAAAATAAATGGTTTAAACCCTGAAGATTTTCCTAAATTTCCCACTTTAAAAAAAGGAAAGAAACAAAATTTTCTAGCTGGGGATATTTTAGAAGTTATAGATAAAACACTTTACTGTGTTTCTTTAGATGAATCTCGCTACCATTTAACAGGAGTTTTTTTAGAACAGTCTGCCATGAAATATCGTTTTGTTTCTACTGATGGTCATCGCATGAGCTTTATAGATATTAAAGGAACTGAAAATGAAGAATTAGAACAAGGTATTATTATTCCAAGAAAAGGTTTTCAGGAATTAAAAAAAATGCTGTCAGGCTCAGACCAAAAAGAAACAGTAGAATTATCAATTGAAAAACCCAGATTGTTAGTTCGGTTTAAAAATCAAAACTTAAATATTCGTTTAATAGAAGGACAATATCCAAACTACAAAAGCTTGATTCCAAAAAAAACTCAGCATGAGGTTATTATTTCTACTTTAGACTTTTTATCAGCTTTAAAAAGAATTTCAGCTTTGACTAGCGCGAGATTTAAAGGAGTGAATTTTACTTTTACAAAAGCTAATTTAAGGATTGATTTTTCACATCCAGAAGTAGGAGAAGCAGAAGAAAAACTAGCTTGTAATTATAAAGGAGAAGAATTGAAAGTTCGGTTTAATTCAAAGTATATTTTAGATATTTTACATTCTATTCAAGATGAAAAAATTAAATTTCTTCTAACGGATAACCGCTCTCCTGGTTTAATTAAGGCCCATTCACAAGAAAATTATGTTTGTCTTGTTATGCCTATGAAATTATAATGTTTCTTAAAAAAGCTCAGCTTTTTCAGTTTAGGAACTACAAAAGCCTTTCTTTAAGCTTTTCTTATTGGATGAATATTTTTATAGGTGACAATGGTCAGGGTAAAAGCTCTTTTTTAGAGGCTCTTTATTGCGCTTTAAAAGGTAAAAGTTTTCACTCTTTTGTAGGAAGTCATTTTATACAAAAAAATAAAAAAAAAGCTAAAGTTTGTTTAACTTTAAAAGAAACTAAAGGAGAATCTAAAATAGAAGCCAGTTTTTTTTCAGATAAGGGCCGCTTAAAAAAAGAACTTCTTTATTGCGGAAAAAAGGTAACAGCTAGTTTTTTATGGAATAAATTTCCTTGTTTTATTTTCACAGAAGAGAGTTTAAAGTGTATTAGGCAAGGGCCTAGAGAGAGAAGAATATTTATAGAAAACCTTTTTTCTCATTCACAACACAAGGTAAAACTTTCTTTTGAGAAACTTCTATTACAAAAAAAAACTCTTCTAAAAGACTATAAAAAAGGAAGAATTAATAAATCCGATCTGGCTCCTTACATGCTGGCTTTAAACACAAAGATTTTAAGAGAGGCTTATGCTCTAACAAAAGCTCGTTTAAATACCCTAAATCGTCTTTACTCTAGCTTAGAACAAATAAAAAAATCCTTTTTTAAAGATTCACTTACTAAGCTTGATTTTGATTATTTCTCGGAAGAAGGAAAAAGCTTAAAAAAAGAGAGAGATATTTTTTCTATTCTAAAAAAAAATCTTGAACAAAAAAAGAATCAAGAGCTTTTAGCTGGCATTCCTCTTTTTGGACCTCAAAGGCATGAAATTAAACTTTTATTTAATGGAGAAGATTCTCGAACTTTTTGTTCTAAAGGCCAGCAAAGGAGTTATGTTTTATCCTTGTTTTTAAGCCACCTTCAAAGCTTCCCTCAAGCTCTTTTATTTTTAGATGATGTCCTTTTAGAATTAGATGAAAAAAGCCAAGAAAAATTCTTGAAATTTCTTGAAAAAAGAGATTGCCAGATATTCTTAACAAATTGTAAAATCATGCCTTCTAAAACAGATAAAATGGAGTTTTTTAAAGTCAAAGAAGCTCAAATAGAGAAGATTAATGGAATTAGATAAAAATAAATATTCTGCAGAATCAATTCAAGTCCTAGAAGGTTTGGCCGCGGTTAGAAAAAGGCCCGGAATGTATATTGGTGACACTTCAGATAGAGGCTATCATCATTTAATTTATGAAATTGTGGATAATTCTGTTGATGAAAGCATGGCAGGGCATTGTTCTAAAATTTCCATTCAAATTTCTGAAGATGAGACTGTCAGCATAGAAGATAATGGAAGAGGGATACCTGTAGATGAACATAAAAAAGGCAAATCGGCTTTAGAAGTTGTCATGACAGTTTTACATGCTGGAGGAAAGTTTAACAAAGATTCTTATAGTATTTCAGGAGGTCTTCATGGTGTTGGCGCTAGTGTTGTCAATGCTCTTTCTAGCTCTTGTTATGTTGAAGTGTACCGAGGAGGCTTTATTTGGAAACAATCTTACGAAAGAGGTCAAGCTCTCCATCCTGTTGAAAAATTAGGAAAAACAACAAAAACTGGCACAAAAACTTCTTTTAAGCCCGATAGGGAAATTTTTAAAGATGAAAAAACAATATTTTCTTTTGAAACTTTATCTGCAAGATTTCGGGAGTTAGCTTTTTTAAACCAAGCTTTGGAAATACAGCTCATAGACAAAAGATCGAATCGATCAGAATCTTTTTGTTTTAAAGAGGGTTTAAAAGAGTTTGTTTCGTATGTAAACAAAGGCGCAAACTCTATCAATAAGGATGTTCTTTTTTTTGAAGGTTTAAAAGAGCAAACAGGTCTTCAGATAGCTTTTCAATGGGGAGATACATTTAAAGAAAATATTTTTAGCTATTGTAATAATATTAGAACAACAGAAGGAGGAAGTCATTTAGTGGGGTTTAGAACAGCTTTAACAAGAGTTTTAAACAGCTATGCTCACAGTGAAAATTTATTAAAAGATTTAAAAAGCAACCTAGAGGGAGAAGATGTTAGAGAGGGGCTTACAGCAATTATTTCTGTTAAGTTAAGAGAGCCCCAGTTTGAAGGACAAACAAAAACAAAACTAGGAAATAATGAAGTTAAAGGGTTAATGGAGTCTTTTTTTAGCGATAGGTTAAGCTCATGGCTAGATAGAAATCCTAATGAAGCAAAAAAGATTGTAAGGAAAGCTATTTCAGCGGCTCAGGCCCGTTTGGCCGCAAGAAAAGCAAAAGAATTAACAAGGAGAAAATCAGCGCTAGAAGGAAACTCACTTCCTGGTAAAATGGCGGACTGTCAAGAAAAAGACCCTCGTCTTTGTGAGCTATTCTTGGTTGAAGGAGATTCTGCAGGCGGTAGCGCCAAACAAGGTCGCGATAGAAAGACTCAAGCTGTTTTACCTTTAAGAGGAAAAATTATAAATGTAGAAAAGGCTCGCTTTGATAAAGTTTTATCCAACGAAGAAGTTAAAACCATTATTTCTGCTATTGGAGCTGGTGTTGGAGAAGGTCAAATGGAAATAGATAAGCTTAGGTATCATAAAGTCATTATTATGACTGATGCTGATGTAGATGGTTCTCATATAAAGACCCTTCTTTTGACATTTTTTTATCGTCAGATGAAAGAGTTAGTTGAAAGAGGACATGTTTATATAGCTCAACCCCCTTTGTACCGTTTAAAAAAAGGAAAAGAGATACACTATTTAAAAAATGAACAAGAACTAAATGAAAAGATTTTTGATAGAGCTTTAGACAACATAGAAATAGCTAATAAAAGCCGAGAAGAGCTAAAAGATTTTTTATTTCAAAGCCAAGCTTATAAAAAAAATCTGAATAAAGCAGGGCTTTTAGAGCCACATGTTTTGGTTTTTTTGCTTTCTCAAAAAGAAGATCTAAAAGAGCTGATGACTTCTCCTCAAAAAACAAAAGCTCTTTTAAAGATTTTTTGTGAAAAACTTAAGAAAGAAGCCCTCTTAGGTTTTTCAAAAATGGAATGTAAAGTAACAGAAACAGAAATTTTAATTAAAAGCATTCGTTTTGGACATTCTCAAGAAAGTTTGTTTGACTTTGAGTTGGCCGAATCTCCTAGATGGAAAGAGCTAAAAAGAAATTATCAAAATCTCACAAGAATTCAATCTCTGCCTTTTCAGATGAAAATTAAAGATAAAAAAGAGAACTTTGATAGCTATGAAAAATTTGCTGAAAGAGTCAAAGACATTTCTAAAAAAGGGCTTTATATTCAAAGGTATAAAGGCTTAGGAGAAATGAATCCAGAGCAACTTTGGGAAACAACATTAAATCCAGAAAACCGACAGCTTTTAAAAATTACTTTAGAAGATGTGTTTTCTGCTAATGAAACATTTAGTCTGCTTATGGGAGAGAAAGTAGAGCCAAGAAGAGAGTTTATTTATAATAATTCTTTAAATGTTAAAGAGTTAGACATATGAACGAAAAGGATAGAACATTTTTAGTAGATGTCAGTAAAGAGATGAGAGAATCTTATCTCCAATATTCTATGAGCGTTATTGTTGGTCGGGCTTTGCCAGATGTCAGAGATGGATTAAAGCCTGTTCATCGTAGAATTTTATTTGCAATGAAGGATCTAAATAACACTCATGACAAACCTTTTAAAAAGTCAGCCCGAGTTGTTGGAGATGTTATTGGTAAATACCATCCCCACGGGGATATGGCTGTTTATGAGGCTATTGTTAGAATGGCTCAAGATTTTTCTATGCAAGCCCCTTTAGTTGATGGTCAAGGAAACTTTGGCTCTATTGACGGAGATAGCGCGGCGGCTCCTCGTTATACAGAAATTCGTATGACAGCTTTAGCTGAAGAGCTTTTAGTGGATATAGAAAAGCAAACAGTTCCTTTTGGTCCTAACTATGATGATAGCCTTTTTATTCCTTTAGTTTTGCCTGCTAGGTACCCCAATCTTTTAGTCAATGGAAGCTCTGGAATTGCTGTGGGGATGTCTTGTAACATTCCGCCACATAATTTAGGAGAAGTTATAACGGCTTGTCTGCTTTTATTGGAAAAGCCTTCAGTAGAGATTTCAGAGCTTATGGAAGTTATTCCAGGGCCTGATTTTCCTACATCAGGAGTTGTAGAAGGAAAAAACGCCATTTATTCAGCTTATACAAAAGGAAGAGGAATCATCAGCCTTTCTTCTGTTGCAGAAATTGAAGAAAGACCAAAACAAAGCCCACAAATTGTTATAACAGAAATTCCTTACCAAGTGAATAAAGCTCGCTTAATTGAATCCATTGCCCAGCTAGTCAAAGACAAAAAAGTGGAAGGTATTTCTGACATCAGAGATGAGTCTTCTCGGGAAGGAATGAGGATAGCGATTCCTTTAAAAAGGGGCGCTAGCCCTCAAGTCGTTTTAAATCAACTTCAAAAACATAGCCAGCTTAAAACCAGTTTTGGAATTATATTTTTAGCTTTAGATAAAAATAACCGCCCTCGCATTTTTAATCTTAAAGAAATGCTATCTGTTTTTCTTGAACACCGAATAGAAGTTATTACCCATCGCTTGATTTTTT
>JAPORL010000241.1:12731-20349 GCA_026712605.1 Pseudobdellovibrionaceae bacterium
TTTGAATTAAAAAAAGCTCAAGAAAAATTGCATATTTTGGAAGGCTTGGAAAAGGCTTTAGAAGATATTGACAAAATAATTTCTATCATTCGCAAGGCTCAGGATGGAAAACATGCGCAAAAAGAATTAATTACAGAAAAGCAATTTTCTCATAGACAAGCTCAAGCCATTTTAGAGATGAGACTTCAAAAACTAACAGGCTTAGAAAGAAAAAGTTTACAAAAAGAAAGAGAAGAAACAGCAAAAAAAGCCAAAGAACTGAAAAGTTGTTTATCTAGTGAAGAAAAAATAAAAGAGATATTAAAAATAGAATTAGAGGAGATAAAAGAAAAGTATCAAAGACCCCGTCGGACAAAAATCATAGCTGGTTTAGAAGAGCTTTCAGATAAAGATTTAATTGAAAAACAAGAGGTTGTTTTATTTTTAACCTATAAAGGTTTAGTGAAAAGAATTCCTTTAGAAGAGTATCGTCTTCAAAAAAGAGGCGGAAAAGGATTAAAGGGCTGGGATTTAAGAAATGAAGGAGATTTTGTTTGGAAATTATGGAGTGTTAATACTCTTACTCGGCTTTTGGTTTTTTCTTCTCAGGGGCGTTTGCACTGGTTGGATGTTTATAAAGTTCCCTCTGGATTAAGACAAACAAAAGCCCGATCTTTAAATAATTTACTGTCCTTTAAGGAAGAAGAAGAGGCCCGTTTAGTTATACCACTTAAAGAAGAGATTTCTGAAAAAGCTTTTATTAGCACAATTACAAAAAAAGGGATTTTGAAAAAAACTCAACTTTCTTTATTTTCTAGGCCTCGTCAAGGCGGAGTCAATGCTCTTTCTATAGATAAAGGAGATATTTTACAAGATGTTCAAATAGGAGAAGATCCTAAAAACTTTTTAATTTACACAAGAAAAGGCTTGGCTATACGGATAGAAAGCCAAAAAGTAAGACAAACAGGCCGAATAGCTCGTGGGGTGAGAGCTATCTGCTTACAAAAAGAAGATACAGTTGTTTCTATGGAAATTTTAGACCAGTTAGGGGAAGAAACCCTTTTAGTGATAACAGAAAAAGGTTACGGAAAAAGAGTTATAAGTAAAGAATTTAGAACACAAAACCGAGGGGGGCGAGGAGTTTTAGGGCAAAAAGTTACAGACAAAACAGGACAAGTGGTTTGTTCTCGTCTAGTATCTTCAAAACAACAAGTTCTTATTACAACAAACCAAGGTCAATCTATTCGCTTTTTAGCTTCGGAAGTGTCTGTTTTTGGAAGAGTTTCTCAAGGAGTGCGCTTTATTGATTTAAAGCCGGGGGAGCGAGTTACAAGCGCAACTATTGTAGATGAAGCAGAAAAAGAAGACAGTTGATTTTTTCTATAAGAAACTTTTTAATTTGCCTTTTTTTTCTTTCAGCTTGTTTTTCTGATAAAACTTTCTTTCATTTTTTTAAGAAAGAATCTTGTGAAAAAAAAATAAAAAATTTTTATAAAGCTTCCAGAGAAATTTTTTTAGATAAAGCGAAGACTTGTTTAAAAGAAAATAAGCCAAAACAAGCGGTTATTATTTTGGAACATCTTTTACAAAGAGATAAAATTCAAGAAGTAAATTTTGAACAGCAAAAAGAATTAACAAAAGAGCTGGCAAATAAGTCTTTTTATTATTTGAAAAATTACAGAAAAGCCTTGAAGTATTATACGGCCCTTTTAAAAATGCCTTTAAAACCGAGAGAAAAAATATCAATTCAGCATTATAAAGCAAAAAGTTTTTATTATTTAAAAAAGCACTCTCAAGCTTTAAAAGAGATTGAAAAAAATTTAACAAAAGAGCTTTCTATTGAAGAAAGAAAAAAAGCGCTTCTTTTAAAAGCAGAAATTTTTATTGCTCAAAACCAATTTGATAAAGCCGGCCATTTATTTCAAAACCAAATAGAAAGCTTTCCTGATCAAGAAGATTTTTTTAGAGAAAACTTAGCCGTTATTTATGAATCGCAAAAAAAATTCTCTATGGCTATTGAAGAACTGGAAAAAATAGAAAAACCAAGCTCTTTTGTTTTGAAAAAAATTAAAAGACTAAAGGCAAGAAAAAATAATCAACCGAGATTTTAATGAAAAAAATTTTAATTTTAAGCGCTGAGCTTTTTTCCTTTGTCGTTGTGGGCTTGTTATTGGGCTGGTTTTTAGATAAAGTGTTTTCACTAGAGGGCTGGGGCTCTGTTTTTTGTGTCATTCTCGTTTATACTTTATGGTTTATAAAATTTTTAAAAAGATTTCGTTAAAAGTTCTATTTTTACAAGTCGTTTATATTTTTTTCTTATCCTCTTTGTCTTTTTTTTTAAATTTTAATAAAATTTCTTTTTTTGCAGGGCTTACTTTTTCTTATCTCTATATGGCTTTTTTCTTTTTTTCTATAAAGTTGATTTTCACTAAAGAAAAAAAAGCTCTAGGAGCACTGCTTTTATTAATTAAGTGGTTTCTTCTTTTGATTGCTTTAATTTTAGTCGCCTGGTTTTTAGAAGGAAAAGCTTTTTTATTAGGATTAAGTGTTTTTTTTCTGAATTTGCCAGTTTATATTTTAGTACAGTTTGGCTTGCTAAAATAATTCCAATAAAAAAGCTTTAAAATGAGGTCTTCTGGGGATAAACCGAAAACGAAATTGAACACATAGGAGCTATAGATCGCTTTGTGGCAAAACCTTATGTGAAAATTTCAATGTTTTTTATTAGCTTTAGTTTAGGGCATATTAAAAACTTTGAAAGCTTATGTCTATAATGCTTTTTTTCTAATAACTTCCAAAAAAGAAAACTAAGTTTTTATCATGGCAATCACAAGACAGAATAAAACAAGAGATTCTATCATGGCAAGAGCCACCATAAAGGGAACAAACATGCTTTTGCTAGCCTGAGGGTTTCTTGCAATTCCCTCCATAGCCGAAGCGGCAACGCGGCCTTGACCTAAGGCACCCCCTAAGGCTCCTAAAGAAATAGCTATAGCCGCCGCTATCGCTTTCATTCCGGCTTCTCCAGCAGAGCTGGATTGACTAGCCCCTTCTGCCGCAAAACTAATTAGCGGTAAAAAGAAAAAGCTAGAAAAAAATATAAGTTTTTTCATATTAACTCCTTTGTTATTTTTTAATGATCATGACTAATTGCTAAAGACACATAAACCATTGACAAAATAGTAAAAACAAAAGCTTGCAATGTGCAAACAAAAAGACCTAAAAAATAAAAAATTACAGGGATGAGAAAAGGAACCATGTCTAAAAAAATTCCAATAACAATATGATCTCCTGACATATTTCCAAATAGCCTGAAACCAAGGCTTACAGATCGAAAGATATGAGACAAAACCTCAATAAAAATAAAAAGAGGGGCTAAAAATAAAACAGGGCCAACAAATTGCTTCATATAAGCTAAGCCATGCTCTTTAATTCCATAATAATTATAGGCTAAAAAAGATAAGACACCTAAAGCTAAAGTAGAATTAAGATTTTGGCTTGGAGGCAAAAATCCGGGAAAAAGACCTAAAAGATTTTGAATCCAAATAAAAAGAAAGAAAAAACAAAATAAAGGGAGGATAGATCGCCCCTTTTTCCCCACAATAGAATCAGATAGCTGAGCCATTAGCTCCACAAAAATCTCAAAAAAAGCTTTGAGACTAAACTTACCTTCAGGAACATAAGCCTTCTTTTTATTTAAGGCCTTTTTTCCTAAAAAAATGAGCATTAAAAGAAAAGCTCCACAAAGCCCGGCATATACCGCATGATAAAGCTCAGGATGAACTGTAGAGATAAAGTGTGACCAAGTAAAATGAGCTGTCATAACTAAAAGCGAAAATAAACTTTTAAACTTTAAAAAACAACAAAAAACTAAGGAATTTTATAATCTATAACTTGTGAAAACTCTTTTTTGAGGCTTTTTAATTTTTTAGAATTTGAGGCTTCAAATCGCATTGTTAAAGCATACTGTGTTTGAGAGCTTCTAAAAAGACACCAGCTTTCTTCTCTGGAAAGCCTTACGCCATCCAGAGAGCTAAACTTTTCTTTTCTTTTTTTTAGATAAACTTTTAGTTTCAATAATCTCTTCTTTATTTCTTTTTCTGGCATTTTCACACGAATCTCGGGAGTTTTTTTTGAGGAGCTAGAAGGTAAAAGCTTTTCCAAAGATTTTTTTTGTGAATTAAAAAACTCAATCCAACGTAAAAAAGCATAAAGAGCATCATCAAAGCCTCTATTTTTTCTATCATTAAAGAAGATATGACCACTGAACTCTAAAGCTAACTGAGCCCTTGTTTTTTCCATTTCTGCTCGCATTAAACCATGACCGCTTTTTGTCATTTTTATTTTAAAACCTTGTTTTTTTACTTCTTGAAAGAACCAATCAGAACATTTGACATCGGCTAAAACCAAGCTTTTTTTGTTTGGCTTGAGACTTTTTAAAAGTAAAAAAGCTAACTCATCTCCTAAAAGGCTTTTAGGCTTAGAGTTAACTAAGACTAAGCGATCACCATCTCCATCAAAAGCGCAACCAAAGGGAAAATCTCCCGCTTTGACTTCTTTTTTTAAGGCGATTAAATTTTTTTCTACAGTGGGATCGGGATGATGATTAGGAAAACGGCCATCGGGCTTTTGGTAAAGAAACTTTACTTTTAGTCCAAAGCTTTTAAATACTTTTTTAGCAAGAGGGCCTAAAGCTCCATTTCCTGTATCCACAACAAAAGAAATAGGCTTTATTTTAAGCTCTTTTTTTAGAGAAATTATATAGGGCTTTTCTTTTTCTAGCTCAATAAATTGCCCTAGACTTCTATAAGTTTTTTTTAAAGTCGGTTTAGGGATAAGAAATTTTTTTAATAAAGAAATAGGTTTTAAGATACGGAAATTTTTGTGGAATAAAACTTTAAAACCATTAAAATCCGAAGGATTATGACTAGCTGTCACAACGATACAAGCTGTTAAGTTATAGTGTTGTGTTAAAAAATAACAAAGAGGAGAAGGCGCTAAGCCGATATTTGAAACATTACAGCCTTGATCTTTTAAAAAGTAAGCCAGCTTATCGCTAATAGCGGGACTGGAAAGGCGAGCATCATGGCCAATTAAAAAATGAGCTTTTTTTATTTTTTTTACTTTTGCTAATTGAGCTAAGGCAAAGGCCAAATCTTTTGTAAATAAAAGATCAAAATCTTTTTGCCAAACTCCACGAATGTCATTAGCTCTAAAAATAGCAGAAGAAAACACTTTTTTATTATATATTAAAGCCACTTAGATTTTCAAGCACCGACACTAGAACAACTCACTTTAAAATCTAATTAGCTTTACTATATAAAGATTTAAAATTTCAGACATGCTTTTTTCAAAAAACATTCTGCAGATACATCCTTTTCAAATCTGAATCCCATTTTGAAATTTGAGTGAAAAGCTTGTAAGGGACAAAGCTAAAAAAACATGCGGTTTGCCACAAAGCGACTTGCAGTCGCTATTCAGTTCAAATCCGAACTCGTTTTTATCTTTGTATTTACAAGCTTTTTATCAAGAGACTTGAATAGTAATAAATATTGATTATTTTTATAATAAAAAAGACAGGCACTCCAAAGCTTATTATAATTATTAGAGCAATTAAAGAGTACCTGAACTTCTATTTTTAAATTCAATTTCTTAAAAAAAAGGAAAAGTGTAATAGTCTGTTTTTTTGTTTCTAACTGAAAACAGCCTAGAGTCTTTAAAGCTCATGACTTTTCAATTGTTTTTTAATTAGATCCGGGAGCTTTATCGCTACGTATAAAATTACCAATCTTAGAGCGAATTACGCCCGTCACCCAAGTACCCTTTTCCCAAGTGCCATACAACCAATTGCCATTTTTCCAAGTGCCATTTTTCCAAGTGCCATCCCACCAAGTGCCCTTCCACCAAGTGCCATTCAACCAATTGCCATTCAACCAATTGCCATCTTTCCAAGCACCCGTCACCCAAGTGCCCTTCCACCAAGTACCCTTTTCCCAAGTGCCCTTCCACCAAACGCCATTATGCCATATTACATACCCATCTTTCCTAATAGAGACTGTTTCTGAACTTGTCTTTATGTTAGCTTTCTTTAGCCAGTCTGGAGTCTGAGGGCAATTTGAAATTAATCTATAAATAGTTTTTATAGAACAGTTAGAATCAATTTTTTCCCCTGTATATGCATCAACATATCCTATTCCACAAGAAAGTGTTATAAAAATAGATGCTATTTTAAATCTGGGGAATTTAGCTAATAAAGCTTTATATAAGATAGAATGAAACATTACAGTTACACTATAGCATATAATAAAAAAAATCTTTTACAAGTCTTCTTTTTTCAGTTTTAAGCGGGTTTTTAGTTCTGCTCTTTTTGCTCATCATTATTTGTCTTGAGTTCGCCCTTTTGCCCTTTTAATTTAAAAGCTAGTGTTTTTTAGGGCTTTGAAAGTGATTTGGCTGTGATTTGTATTGTAGAGATATGAGGAAAACTACAGGGAAGCGCCACAAGGCGACTTGCAGTCGCTATTCAGTTCAAATCCGAACTCGTTTTTAGCCTTGTCCCTTACAAGCTTTTTATCAAGAGACTTAAACAAAAGAGCTATCTAAAAAGCGGGAAAGGCTTTTTTTATTTGTTTTAAGCTTTGTTGAAGTTTTGGATTGTCTTTATGAATAAGAGGAAGCCTTAACTCTTTTGATTTAATAACTCGCTTTTCAAACAAAATTTGCTTTATGCCAATAGGATTTGTTTCTTTAAAAAGCTCTTCTAAAAAAGCTTTGTATTTACTAAATAAATCAGCCCTTTTAGACTTAGGGCTATTAAAAAGCTCAATTAGCTCCTTAGCCAAAACATTTGAACCCGCAGAGATCGCTCCATGTCCGCCCTTATTGAAAAATTCAGCGCAACTCAGATCGTCTCCGCTTAAAAGAAGAAAATCGGGAGGAACAACTGTTTTTATTTGCTTTAAAAACGCGATATTTCCTGTCGCTTCTTTTATTCCTATGATGTTTTCTATTTGAGAGAGCTTTTTGATTGTATTGATCTCTAACTCACAAGCTGTTCGTGAAGGAACATTATAGAGAATAAGGGGTAGCTTTGTGGCATGAGCGATTTTTTCATAATGGGAAAGAATGCCAGATTGGGGAGGTCTATTGTAGTAAGGGGTTACAACTAATAAAGCCTCTGCTCCTAAGTCTTCTGCTCTTTTTGTTTTTTCTATAGCTATCTTTGTAGAACAAGAGCCTGTAGCTAAAAGTAATTTTAGTTTGAGGCCCTCCTCTTTTTCAAAGTTTTTGAACCAAGTGCAAAGGCTTTCTATTTCTTTTTTTTCTAAAGTAGGGCCTTCTCCTGTTGTACTGCCTAAAACAAACTGAGTGATACCTTCTTTAACTTGAAAACGAAGGAGTTTTAAAAAGGATTTTTTATCTAAAGAGCCTTTTAAAAAGGCTGTGATAAGGGCTGTTGTAATACCTGAAAAATTCATTTTTTAATTCCAGAAAGTATAGTTATTCTAAATAAATTTAGTTAACAATAAAATAAATGATGTGGCAATTATATACACAACTTTCTAGAAAAGATTAAATTTATTCTATCTCTTCTAAAGGCAATAAAAAAGCCTCAAAATAAGTTCGGATTTGAACACAC
>JAPORL010000047.1:0-701 GCA_026712605.1 Pseudobdellovibrionaceae bacterium
CTTTAAAAACTCTTATCACGGAGATACTGTAGGAGCTATGAGTGTCAGCGGACGCAATCTTTTTACCCACCCTTACAAGGAAATGTTATTTTCTGTGATCAGAGTGAAGCAAGGGACCCGATCAAGTGACCCTGTATCCGCTTATGTTTCTGACTTTTCAGAAAAGATAAAAAAGCATCATGCCACTTTAGCTGGAGTGATTATCGAACCTTTTATTCAGGGAGCGGGAGGTATGATTATGTGGCCTAAAGAAGCTCTTAAAGAAATTTGCTCTATAAGCAAAAAAAAAGGATTATACCTTATTTTTGATGAAGTAATGACCGGCTTTGGAAGAACAGGGGAACTATTTGCTTTTCAAAAACTGGGAATCATCCCTGACCTTTTATGTCTTTCCAAAGGATTAACAGGAGGTTTTCTTCCTTTAGCTTTAACTGTAGCTAATAAAAAAATCTATGACAGTTTTTTATCTGACGAAAAAAAACATCTATTTTTTCATGGTCATAGTTTTACAGGTAACCCTATTTCCTGTGCAGCAGCAGCAGCTAACATTAAAGAAATAAAAAAAGCCAAATGGAAAAAGCATTGGCGTAGAATAGAGTCTTTCCATCAAAAAAAAATACATTCCCTCAAAGGACATAGAAATCTAATAGACATACGAGGTTGTGGCACTATAGCTGCTATGGAGTTTGGTGTAAGATTAG
>JAPORL010000047.1:711-2194 GCA_026712605.1 Pseudobdellovibrionaceae bacterium
CTTTTGCTGAAGAATTTAGGAAGAAAGCTTTTCAAAGAGGGATTTTCTTGCGCCCTCTCGGGAACATTGTTTATATTCTCCCTCCTTATTGCACTAGTAATAAAGAGTTAGAACAAATATGGACTGTTATAGAAGAAGGATTAAAAAAGCAGTAAGTTTTGATAGTGAGTGAATCCTTTGAAAACAGAACCAACTAAATAAACACTTATGGCTTCCCATTTTTGTATTTAGTGTATGAATTATATCTATCTCTTTGTCTCATAATAAAACAAAAAAGAAACACCTTATCCCTACTAAATAATAAAAAACCTCTAATATCAATCACTTATAAGTAGCCTCCCCTAAACTTGCACTATTATAGGGTAGAGAGGAAAAAAATTAAACAAGGAGGAAACAATGAACTTAATTAACTGCCCCGTTTGTGGATCTAAAACTAAAAAAGCTGGTCACACTCTTTTCTGTAAATGTGGATGGAGTAAGTCCCTTAATAAAAATACAGAAATGATCATACAAAAAAATATAGCTAAAAATATCTTTATCGCTGGATTAGCCGTAATGCTATTTGCTATGTACCTTGGACATTGGGGAAGTGCTTCTTTAAAAATTGCCCCTTTAAAAATAAGCCAATGGACAGGAAATCTTAACAACCACTCCTTTACTCAACTCACAGATATTTGCACCAGACTTAAAAAATACGACTGTGTTGAAAAAGCCCATGTCTCTTTCTTTAAATCTTCTGGTAAACTGGAAATACTTGAGCAACTAGGAGACTTTCAACTCCGTAGAAACAAACTCAATGAAGCTGATAAAACTTACAACCAGTACTTTACACATAAGGGAAATAGTGTAAAAGCCGCTTACAATTACGCTCGTATCCTAGAAAAAGCCGGTAAAACAGATGCCGCTTTATCCTACTACAAGTACGCTTTAGAAGCACGACCAGGAACCATTCAAGTAACTGTTATGCGCTCTTACATTGACCTACTAGTAAAATCAGGACAAAGAAGTAAAGCAAAACAAGAACTACTTAAATTAAAACCTCTTTTAAACAGAGTAGGCTCTTTGGTTAAACAAGAATACAACCGTTGGAATAAACAAGTTATCACACATGGATCGTAATATCCTCCTCCTATCATTACGATCTTACCCTCTAAAGGCAGGTTAAAAACCTGCCTTTCTTTTTTTCATAACTAAAAAATATCCCTCTTCCAGCTTGAATATTTATTTAATCAGTCATAGTATAAATAGCCTTATGGATGCTTATATTTTATCAGCTAAAAGAACAGCCATTGGTTCCTTTATGGGTGCTCTCTCCTCTATCCCCGCTCCTCAATTAGGATCACAAGTGATTAAATCTTTATTAAGGATAGATAATAACAAAACCATTTTACCTATTGAAGATATCCAAGAGTGTTTTATGGGGCAGGTGTTGACAGCCGGATCTGGCCAGGCTCCAGCCCGCCAATCTGCTCTTTATGCTGGA
>JAPORL010000142.1 GCA_026712605.1 Pseudobdellovibrionaceae bacterium
CGAACTCTTTTTTAACTTTGTATCTTACTAAGCTTTTAATCAAAAAATTTAAAAATATCTAAATAACACTTAAAATCTCAGATAAGCCTTTTGTCACAAATCAGGCTTCATTCACTATTCAGTTCAAATCCGAACTCTTTTTTAACTTTGTATCTTACTAAGCTTTTAATCAAAAAATTTAAAAACTGTATAAATAAAAGCTGGAAACCAGAAAAACCTTGTTTATTCAAATTTTCTTTCGAAAAAGTCATCTGAACTTAACTCTACTGAATTTCCATTATAAAATAGTTGAATATCTTTTGGCTTATCATCAAGACGCAAATAGATACTTTCTTTCCCTTTAATATAATACCAAACAGCCGGATCAAGAATTTTGCTCCTAGTAAAATGATTATCTACCTTAAAGTATAAACTTAAGCTGATATCAGATTGTATTAAGAGTTCATGCTTAAAAACTGACTTTTTAATTTTTTCCAACGAAATTTGATGATCTAATATTGATTCTTGATTTTGAAACTCATCTGTTTGTAATTGGGACTCTTCTTGCTGGGTTTCATTTTTTACTAAATTATCATTATTTAAGTTTTTAATACTTTCATCTTGTTCTTTTTTAGAAACTTGAAAAAATAAAATCGGAATAATAACAAGCAAAATAACTATTAAAAAAATAGACTTCACCCTGTTTTTGAATCTTATATTTGTTTTTTTTATTTTTTTTGAATTTTCACTAACTTTATTTTTTTCTTTATGTTCTTCTTGATTTTTTTTTGCTAAATCTATTTTTAATTTTTCAAAATCTAAACCTAAAAATTCAGCATAGGTTTTAATAAAACTTTTTAAAAATACAGAATTAATCTTAGAAGAGCCTTCTTCAATTTCTTTTAAAATAGAGGGCTGTATTCTAGTCACTTCAAAAATTTGATAGTAGCTTAAGCCTTTCCTCTCTCTAATAATTCTTAACTGTGATCCGAGTTTTAAATAGTTCATAAAAATTAACTTTATTTTTAATTTTTTTAGATAGCCTTTTTTCTTATAACATAATCAAAAATCTAAAATAAGAAGTCTTAAATAGTTGAGATATATAAAGTAACTTAAGAAATGCTTTTCAAAAGTGTTTCCGCCTGATCTCTTTTCTTTTTATCTTTTATCTTATCCAAAAAAAGCCTCAAATAATATTTTGCTCTTTTTTTGTCTTCTTTTTTAATATATAATTGACTTAAAACTAAATATTCATCGTATTGAGCTTGCTTACAAAGAGGCTTTTCTTTTTTACACTTTAAAACAGCCTCTTTTAAAATTTTTTCAGATTCCTCTAAGTTATCTAAAGCCATTTCTGTTTTTCCATAATAAATATAATTAAAGCAAGTTTTCCCACTAGCAAAAGATAAGGATTGGTTAAAATATTTTTTCGCTAATTGATAGTTTTTCTTTTTATAATTGACTAAGGCTTTATATGTCATCAGTTTAACACGATCTGTATAAGTTATGTCCTCTTCTGATTTTTGAATTTGTCTAAAAGCCTTATCAAGCTGGTTGAGATCAATATAAATGCGAGCTAAACTCATTCTAGCCTCTGTTAAGTCTGGATTCATTTTTAACATCTTATTATATTCTGAAATAGCTTTTTGATATTCCTTTATGGAATAGTAAGTCGCCGCTAGAGTGTTGCGAATAATAAAATCTCTTGAGTTTAATTTGATTGCTTTTAATAAATGCGATAAAGCTCTACGATGATCACACTGCTGTAAAAGGCCAATTGCCATTTTGTGATGATCATCTGACTTTTGAATATTCTTTTTCAAATTCAAACAAGCAGATAAACAAAAAATAATAAAAAAGCTACTATATAAATGTTTCATTTTAATATTAAAAAATCTCTTCCTCAGAAAAAAACAAAGCTAACTCTCTTTTAGCGCTTTCTACAGAGTCACTTCCATGCACAGCGTTTTCTCCAATACTATCTCCATACTCATAACGAAGAGTCTCTGGTTTAGCTTTTTTAGGATCAGTATCTCCCATAATTTCACGAACTTTTAAAACAGCCCCTTCTCCTTTTAAAGACATCACAATAACGGGATGAGAACTAATAAATTCCACTAATTCTGAAAAAAAAGCTTTAGCTTCATGTTCTTTGTAAAACTCTTGACATTTATTATTGGAAATAGAAATCATTTTTAAAGCT
>JAPORL010000036.1 GCA_026712605.1 Pseudobdellovibrionaceae bacterium
TAAAAAATTTCTGTAGTTATTATATAATTTATCTATTCTATTGAGTTTCATTCATAAAGTTATTTCAAAAAAATCTAGACTTTTGAAGATCATGGTTCTTTTTTTGCTCTAAATAAAAGTAGTAGATCTAAAAAGGAGGATTTTATGAAAAACAACTTTAGACCTGAGCAATGCATAAGCAGTCAGAAAAAAAAGAGAAAAGATTTTCTTAAACTTCAAAATGAATGCTATCTTTGTGGGAAAAGTTTAAGTACTCATGTAGAGTATTTACCTCAGACTTATAAATTAATTGAAAGAACTCAATGTAATAATTGCATGACTTTAGTTCGTGTTAAAAACCATTCCATGCAATAAGACTTTTTGATTAAAAGTCAATAAAATGACTTAAATTAAATAAAATCTGTCATTTTTTTGACTAATTTAGACATTTTGTAAATCTTCTTATATTTCATTCATTTTGCCTTTCCAGAGATTTTAAGGTTATTTATTACTATTTAAATCTTTTGATTAAAAGCTTTAAGATACAAAGCTAAAAAGGAGTTCGGATTTGAACACATAGCGACTGTAAGTCGCTTTGTGGCAAAACGCATGTCCGAGTTTTTAGCTTTGTATCTTATAAGCTTTTCACATAATAATTTAAAATGAATTTGGATTTGAACACATAGAGACTGTAGATAAATTATATAATAACTACAGAAATTTTTTACTCTTACTTAGTTGAGAAAAAAATTTATAAAAAACCCTAATTTACTCAGATTTTTTTGAAATAGAGCTAAAGCCTTTATACTTTTTCATAAACCTTTCCGCCCGACCCTCTGTATCTAAAAGTCTTTGTTTACCGGTATAAAAAGGATGAGAAGCGCTTGAAACATCAAAAGTAACTAGAGGGTAGCTTTTTCCCTCAAATTCAGCACTCTGTTTTGTAGCCACAGCAGAAGTTGTTAAAATTTGAAATCCACTTGAGATATCTTTAAAAATAACTTCTCTAGTTTTAGGATGCCCTTCTTTTTTCATTTTAGGAAACTTAACACACAATTTATAAATATATCAAGCTTTGATTGTTTTTTTTTGAAATTATATGAATTATATACATAACTTCACAGAAAAGATTAAATTTATTCTATTCTTCTAAAGACAATAAAAAACCTTCAAATTGAGTTTGGATTTGAACACATTGCGACCACAGGTCACTTTGTGGCAAAACGCATGTCTGAAATTTTGAAGGTTTTTTATTGTCTTTAGGCAGATTAATAACTTTGAAGCTTATGTATATAATTCCCGATATTTTGAACACTTTAATATAACAGAGCGAGATAAAGAGATAGTCTTAATCATGATTTTTTTAAAAAAGATTGAGAAGCCTGATAAAAATTTTTAACCAGAGAGTTTTCCAAGCCAGAAACTTGAAATTGATCTTTTAGTATAGAGGCATAAACAGTCCGAAAATCTAAATTAAAGCGTAGATTTTGATGAGCGGTATTGATGACTGGATTTTTTCCATAAATCCCTGCTTTCACTAAACCGCCAGTTGCAAAATGCACCCCAGCTTCTCCATGATCTGTTCCTTGAGATTTATTTTCTTTAGTTCTTCTACCAAATTCGCTGTAAGTTAAAATGAGAGTTTGATCCCATAGCTTTTCCTGCTTTAAATATTTTTCTAAAAATCCTATCCCTACATCTAATTGATCTAACAGTTTTTTATGACTTAAAGCTTGATTTTTATGAGTGTCAAAAGATCCCAAATGAAGTTTAAATAAAGAAACTGGATGAGCACTGACTGCCACCTGTAAAACTGTTAGGATTTGATTATTAAAAGAAGATTTTTGTATATCTTTAAACTCTTTAGCTTGTTTTAAAATTCTTTTTAATTCATTAAACTGATCTTTGACGCTTAAAATATGCTTAAGTACAGGCTTATTCGTATATTTAAGTCTACTTTGATTTAAAGTTTTATTAGGCTTTTTGATGGAATATCTTTTTTTCTTGCTTTCTACCACAAAAACATTATTTGGACTGCCTTCAAAAGCCCCTAGATCGCTTGAAAAGCTAATCGCTTGTTGGTTCTTATCAGTAATTAAAGTCTCTAACCAGCCTTTAGATAAAAGATTTTGCTCTGTAGGTTCAGCGGTATGCCAAATATCCATGGAGCGAAAATGA
>JAPORL010000218.1 GCA_026712605.1 Pseudobdellovibrionaceae bacterium
AAACAAAACTCAAAACAAACAATAAAAGCAACAAATAAGCCAAAACCAAAACCACAAGATAAAAAAACAATAAAGCTACAAAAAGCCTTTAGCCCTCACGATAGATTTTTTAAAGAAGTGTATTCCAAGCCTAAGCTTGCCATTGAGCTTTTAAAACTATCACTTCCTAAAGAATAATGGTATTATTATGATTGGAACAAAATCAAATTTGAAAAAGACACTTTAAAAAAAGGACTGACAGCCGATCTTGTTTTCTCTTTGCCTCTTAAAAAAGATCCTAAAAAACGATTAAGAATAGTTATAATCTGCGAACACAAATCACAGTATGAAAAAGATATGTTAATAAACTCCTCTATTATCAAACTTATCTTCATGAGCAGTTTATAAAGATGACGGGTCGTCCTCAACCTATAATTACTCTGCTTTTTTATAATGGAAGAAAGGCTTGGAATTGGAAATTATCTTTTAAAGAGGCTTTGTTTGGGGATTCTGTATCTAAAATTTCTTTATCTTGGCGAAAAGTCATGTTAAACTATGGGCTGAAGTTAGTAGATGTTCATGATAAGGCTTTAAAAAAGTTTTTGAAAGACAAGAGCTTTAAAAAGAGCAAAGGGATATTGAATTTATTTGAGAAGATTTGGACATTAAAGGATAAGAAGAAGGTAAAAGAGGAGGATTTGATAAAGATATTATCTGAGTTTGGGGTATTTTCTACAAAAGCGGATAATGATTTGGTTTTAAGTATAATGAATTATTTTAAGTCTGCTGGTGTGTCGGATGAGTTATGGGAAAAGACAGAGCGGGAGGCATTTAGAAAAAGAATTTTTACAAAAAAAGGAGGTTATATGGATGTAAGAGAAAATATAAGAGAAGAAGGTCGCTGGGCTGGAATACAGGAAGGCGAAAGAAAAGGAATAAAAAAAGGTCGCCAGCAGGTTGTTTTAAATATGCTAAAAGAAAATATGAATATTTCACTTATATCTAAAGTGACTGGTGTTTCAGAAAAAGAGATTAAAAAACTAAAAAACGGATCTTAATCAGTCTATTTTTTAACTCCTTCTTAACTACAAGTTTTTAAACCTATATCTCTAATTGCATAATTAGGAGATTATAGTTGGATTAGCGGAGTATTTGAGAGATACAACAGGTTTAAAAACTAAGAAATGGGAAAAAGCAGAAGAAGAACTTAAAAAGAAGGTTTTTTAAAAATAGGAGGAAAAACTATGGACGCATTAGAAGTTATCAAAGAAAAAGGTCGCTGGGAAGGTGAAAAGAAAGACGAAAAGAATTTGAAGAAGCAGATAAAACTTGTTATAAAGCACAACAAGATTTTGAAAAATCTAGTAAAGCCTTAAAAAAACAAAAGAATGGAAAGATAAACAAACCGCAAGTAGCAATCTAAGAATAGAAAAAAGTCGGTATATTGAAGCATATGAAGAGTTTATCAAAGCTTGTAGAACCTTAAAAAAAACAAAAGAATGGAAAGAGTATCAAAAAGCGATGAAAGCTGAACAAGAAGCTATTGAAAATTAGGAAAAATTGGTTGATTAAAAAATAAAAAATCAACAAAACTAACTTAATAGCGGATATGTATTGTATTATGAATGGAACTTGTAGTTGCAAATTAAGGTAAATTTTATTATTTTAAATATTTTGATATGGTAATTCAAAGTAAAAAATAAAAGGGTCTTTTTAAAAGAGACTCTTTTGTTTTTTTGTCATTTTAGTAGCTTCTATGTTCAATTTCTTTTTTCTCTTTATCTAACGCTTGACGCTCTTTCTCTAAAGAATTTCGCTTTTTAGCTTTTTCTACTGCTCTATCTAAAGAAGTATCGTAATAAGATTTTTCTCTCTCTTCTTTTATTTCTTTTAATCTGTTGTTTATTTCTTTTAATCTTTCTTTCATTTTATCCATTCTTTTTATACTAGCAGAAAACTGAAAGAAAACAAAGGGTCTCTTTGAAAGAGACTCTTTTGTTTTTTGAAAGTAGGGACTGGATATAAGCTACCAGTCTTTTCTTTTAGATTTGGATTTAAGTTAAGTTATAAACTTTAATCTTTTCCATAAAGTCACTAAGCTAAACTTATAGTGTGCAAGCTCCTGTTGAAGAACCACACATTGTAGCCGAAGCTTCAATTTGTGT
>JAPORL010000170.1 GCA_026712605.1 Pseudobdellovibrionaceae bacterium
CTTTTTTTCAAGCGCAAATTTGGTTGGAAAATTTGGTTTATCTTATACTTTAGCTCGTATGGTTTTAAAAAATAAAGTGGGTTTTTCTTTAACAGATTCTTTTAATTGGTCTTTGTTTCAAGAAAGGCTTTACGAAATTGTGGTTTCTGTTAATGGGGAAGAAGATAAATTTGAGAAAGAGCTTAAGGATTTAGGTCTGAAATTTAAGTTTTTAGGGGAAACTCAAAAACAAGCGGTTTTAAATTTAAAAGGGGAGAGCTTATCTTATGAGGAGATGAGCAAAAAATATAATGTTTCCTGGGAGGACATTAGTTTATAAATAGGAGTTGGAATAAGCTTATTTAAAATTTTGTATAAAACTTTGTAAATATCAGGTTTAAAAACTCGGACATGCGTTTTGCCACCAAGCGACTTTTAGTCGCTTAGTGTTCAAATCCGAACTCGTTTTAAGCCTGATATTTACAAAGTTTTAATCAAGATACCTCTATCTAATAATAGAGCTTAAAAACTCGGACATGCGTTTTGCCACCAAGCGACTTTTAGTCGCTTAGTGTTCAAATCCGAACTCGTTTTAAGCCTGATATTTACAAAGTTTTAA
Source organism: Pseudobdellovibrionaceae bacterium (assembly GCA_026712605.1). GTDB lineage: Bacteria > Bdellovibrionota > Bdellovibrionia > Bdellovibrionales > UBA1609 > JACOND01. The sequence goes on from JAPORL010000170.1 coordinate 599, forward strand.
TCAAGATACCTCTATCTAATAATAGAGCTTAAAAACTCGGACATGCGTTTTGCCACCAAGCGACTTTTAGTCGCTTAGTGTTCAAATCCTAATTAATTGAAAGCTTATTTTATGAAATTTTAAATAATCAGATTGGATTAAAAATTTTTTTACATGCTTAATTAAGTAATTTTTGTTTATTTTTAAGTTTTTATTTGCTTTAAGCAAAAAATCAGATATTCTATTAAAAACTTCTTTTTTGTGTTATTTTCTTATTTGACACAGACAAGGTTTGTTATTATATCCTTATAATAATTTTGAAGTTCAACTTTTAGGAGGAATGTATGTCTAAAGAAACTTTTAATCGGAATAAAGAGCATGTCAATGTGGGAACCATTGGTCATGTGGATCATGGAAAAACGACTCTAACTGCGGCTATCACTTCTGTTTTAGCAAAGGCAGGCGGAGCAGAACCTATGAAATACGATCAAATTGATAAGGCTCCAGAGGAAAAAGCCAGAGGTATCACTATCGCAACTTCCCATGTGGAGTATGAAACAGAAAAAAGACACTATGCTCATGTGGATTGTCCAGGGCATGCGGATTATGTAAAAAATATGATTACAGGCGCCGCTCAAATGGATGGAGCTATTCTTGTTGTTTCTGCGGCAGATGGTCCTATGCCTCAAACTAGAGAGCATATTCTTTTAGCTCGTCAAGTGGGTGTCCCAGCCATTGTAGTTTTTCTAAATAAATGTGATCAAGTGGATGATAAAGAATTATTAGAGCTTGTAGAGCTTGAAATTCGTGAATTATTAACAGAATACAAATTCCCCGGAAACGACATCCCTATTATAAAAGGTTCCGCTTTAAAAGCTTTAGAAGGAGATGCAGATAATGAAAAAGCTATCTTAGAGCTTATGTCTAAGGTGGATGAATACATTCCTTGCCCTCAAAGAGATGTAGATAAACCTTTCTTAATGCCTGTTGAGGATGTTTTTTCAATTTCAGGTCGTGGAACTGTGGCAACAGGTCGTGTAGAAAGAGGAATCATTAAAACAGGAGCTGAAGTTGAAATTGTTGGTATTCGTGACACTAAAAAGACAGTTGTTACAGGAATTGAAATGTTCAGAAAACAGTTAGATGAAGGGCGAGCAGGTGATAATGCGGGTTTATTATTAAGAGGAATTGAAAAGACGGACATTGAAAGAGGTCAAGTTCTTTCTGTTCCCGGTTCAATCACTCCGCATAAAAAATTTAAATGTGAATGTTATGTCTTGAAAAAAGAAGAGGGGGGAAGACACACTCCATTTTTTAAAGGATACAGACCTCAGTTTTATTTTAGAACAACAGATGTAACAGGCTCTGTTCAGCTTCCTAAATCTGCTGAAATGGTTATGCCAGGCGACAATGTGCATTTAGAAGTGGAGTTGATATCTCCCATTGCTATGGAAAAAGGTGTTCGTTTTGCCGTTCGTGAAGGGGGACGCACAGTAGGAGCAGGTATTGTTTCTGAAATTTTAGAGTAAATAAAAAATATTATTTTTAAAATTATAGAGTTTTTT
>JAPORL010000211.1 GCA_026712605.1 Pseudobdellovibrionaceae bacterium
AAACACTTTTCCTATCCCATGTCCTCCTATCTCCCGAACAGGAAAAAAACCTTTTCTTGTAGAATACTTTTCTATATTAAAACCAATATCTCCTGTAGTTCCATTAGGACGAATAGCTTCTATCCCCTTATGCATAGATTGATAAGCGCAATCTGTTAAATCTTTAGCCACTTTAGAAACTTCTCCTACAAAAAAAGTTTTAGAAGTATCTCCATAAAAACCATTTTTAATACAAGTAACATCTATATTAATAATATCTCCTTCGTTCAAAATTGTAGAATCAGGAACTCCATGACAAATACAACTATTTATAGATGTACAAATTGATTTAGGAAAACCATTATAATTTAAAGGCGCTGGGATAGCCCCGTGAGAAATAATAAAATCATGACACAGTTCATCTAATTTTTGTGTGCTAAGCCCAGGTTGGATATGCTCTTCTATAAAAACTAAAACTTGGGCGGCCAATTTACAAGATTGACGCATTAAAGGTATTTCATGAGAATCTAAAATTTGAGGCATTTTCTATTTCTTATTGTAGTCTATACTTTTAAACTTACAAAACCTAATATTTGATAATACTATTTTAAACCCTCCAATAAAAATAAAAAAGAGTTTGTTATAAACAACAAACTCTTTTTTAAAAAACTATTTTACTAAAGAATTAGTCTTTTAAGTGTTTGCTCAACTGCTTAGGCAAGTCAAACATAGTTACACTTTTCTTGCCAGGGAATAATTTTCCCAAAGCCGTTCCGCCAACATTAATCTGCCTGCGGTTTTTGTTATCTTGCAATTTATGCTTGCGGATATATTCCCATATCTTTTTTGTCGCATGGGGACGAGATATAGAAGAAACTCCAATAACAGCTTTTAAAAGTGGAGTTGTTTTAAAACTTCTCATAAAAGCTGGATTAGCTTTTCTTTTCTTCTTCTTAACTGCTTTTTTCTTTTTAACTACTTTTTTCTTTTTAACTACCTTTTTCCTCTTAACTGTCTTTTTCTTCTTAACTACCTTTTTTCTTTTAACTGTCTTTTTAGCCGATCTTCTTACTTTCTTTTTAGTTTTTTTTGCCATAATAACCTCCATTCTGGTTGATATATTTATTAAAGATAATTCTAATAGAAAAAGTTTTCAAATAAAAAAAACACTTTTTTTATTTTTTTTTATCTTTAACTTTACATACTACTATCTCTAGGTAAATAAAGATATAAATAGCATTTTTCAGCCCATTTATAGATAGAAAGCCTAGCCTATGAAGACTGTTAGACCAGAACCTAGAGATAAATAGCCTGATTTTCTTACTAAATTACTATGTATCTTTTAAAAATCCTAGACCCTTAGCCTTTATAACAAGCTCTCATTGATCCTTAGACTTATGAACACAAGCCGGAGAAGGGGGCAGTACCCCTCCTTCCTTCTTAAACTCTTCAGGTGTTAAAGTTTTTTGAGAAAAAGCATGAATTGTCTCCAACTCCTTGGCAACTAATTGATGAACGATTTGATGCCTTTTAATAAGATTAAGCCCCTCAAACTTCTCAGAAACAATCAAGACATGAAAATGGCTTTCACTTCCCTCTGGCACATTATGATTGGGGCTCTCATTAATAATTTTTAGGACAACAGGCTCTAGACCTTCTTGCAAATTTCTCTCTAAAAGTCTTTGAACCGTCATAACTTCCTTTTACTATACTAACAAACTCTAAACAAATTAGCATAAAGGGGGTCTAAATCTCAATAGAATTTTTAACAACTCCTTATGAAAATTATATAAAAAGCTTATAGTTTATAAAAATTTCTCTTTTATGAGGATATTATATAGAGTTAATAGCGACTGAAGGTCGCTTTGTAACAAGATGAATGTTTTAAATTTTAAGCCTTACTTTATACATATTTTTAAGTTTCTTGATTAAAAGCTTGTAAGATACAAAGCTAAAAACGAGTTCGGATTTGAACACATAGCGACCACAGGTCGCTTTGTGGCAAAACGCATGTCTGAGTTTTTTGATTTGTATCTTACAAGCTTTTCACTCAATTTAAAACAGATTCAGATTTTGAACTAAATAGCAACTAAAGGTCGCTTTGTGGCAAAACGCATGTCTGAGTTTTTTGATTTGTATCTTACAAGCTT
>JAPORL010000101.1 GCA_026712605.1 Pseudobdellovibrionaceae bacterium
TAAAAACGAGTTCGGATTTGACAACAACGCGACCACAAGTCGCTTTGTGGCAAAACGCATGTCTGAGTTTTAAAGCTTATTTATTCCCATTTAAGTTTCTTGGTTAAAAGTTTGTAAGATATAAAGCTAAAAACGAGTTCGGATTTGACAACAACGCGACCACAAGTCGCTTTGTGGCAAAACGCATGTCTGAGTTTTAAAGCTTATTTATTCCCATTTAAGTTTCTTGGTTAAAAGTTTGTAAGATATAAAGCTAAAAACGAGTTCGGATTTGACAACAACGCGACTGAAGGTCGCTTTGTGGCAAAACGCATGTCTGAGTTTTTAGCTTTATATCTTACAAACTTTTCACACAAATAATTTCAAAAAACTTGAAAAAATAAAAGAACAAAACTAAAATAGAAATCCAATGAAAAAAGTTATGGAATTCCTTTTTGGTAAAAAATACCCTATCTTTAACAAAGAAGGCGATATAGAGCATTCCCGAAAAGACAGCTTTAAAGAATGGCAAGAAAGATACAAAAACGACTCTAATAAAAATTGGAGAAACCACACTGGACTATATTTTAAAAAAGAAAATAAAAATGATTAAAAATAGTTTTTTTAGTAAATTTATATCATAACTGAAAAAAACTCACAATAATACTTCAAATCCATCAATTCAATTTTATATCTATCAGCTGAGGCGAAATTTGCAAATCCCCTTCAGTAGAGGATTGAATTTCCTCTACAGATATATCAGGAGCTTTTTCCACTAATAAAAAGCCTTTGTCTATTACATCTATTACAGCCAGTTCCGTTACAATTCGGTGAACACATTTTAAACCTGTTAGAGGAAGACGGCACTTTTTCAATAACTTAGACTGCCCTTTTTTGTTTTGGTGTTGCATAGCTACAATAACTCTTTTAGAACCGGCAACTAAGTCCATAGCGCCTCCCATACCTTTTACCATTTTACCGGGAATCATCCAATTAGCTAAATTGCCCTCTTGATCGACTTCCAAAGCCCCTAAAACACTTAAATCCAAGTGAGAGCCTCTGATCATGGCAAAACTATCAGAAGAAGAAAAGTAGCTCGCTCCTTTAACCGCTGTCACTGTTTGTTTGCCTGCATTTATTAAATCAGCAGATACTTCTGACTTTGAAGGAAAAGGACCTATACCCAATAAACCATTTTCACTATGAAGTAAAACTTGTTTTTCACTTGCTATGTAGTTGCTAACTAGAGTGGGTATTCCTATTCCCAAATTCACAATAAAGTCCGCTTGCACCTCTTGAGCAATTCGCTGAGCCATTTGATTTCTATCTAAAGGCATTTTAGTTCTCCTTTAAAGTGAGTTGCTCAATCCGTTTTTCATAATCTTTTCCTTCAAAAATCCGCTGAACAAAAACAGCAGGGGTATGAATCTGATCAGGCTTTAATTCTCCCGGCTCCACCAATTCTTCCACTTCCGCTATGGTCACTTTTCCTGCCATTGCCATAAGAGGATTAAAGTTTCTAGCGGTTTGTTTATAAACTAAATTTCCAAGTTTATCCCCTTTCCAAGCTTTTATAAGAGCAAAGTCCGCTTTAAGAGCATGCTCCATAATATAAGTCTGCCCTTCAAATTCTCTTTTCTCTTTCCCTTCAGCAATTTGCGTTCCAACACCTGTCGCTGTCCAAAAAGCAGGAATACCTGCGCCTGCGGATCGAATCCTTTCTGCTAAAGTGCCTTGAGGGACTAGCTCCACTTCCAACTCTTTCGCTAAATATTGCCTTTCAAATTCTTTATTTTCACCCACATAACTGGCTATCATTTTTTTTATTTGATGAGTTTGCAGTAAAAGACCTAAGCCAAAATCATCGACTCCCGCATTATTAGAAATACATGTTAGATTTTTAACATTTTTTTGTTTAAGAGCAGAGATTGCATTTTCTGGAATACCACAAAGACCAAAGCCCCCCATTAAAAGACTAGCTCCATCTTTAATATCTTCAATAGCCTCTAAAGCATTTGAATACACTTTTTTCATCTTTGACTGCCAATTATAAATTGATTTTACCATTGAAACAAAGTATTTCTTTCTAAAAGGAAATAATGAGTTTAAAATGCGGTATTGTAGGTCTGCCCAATGCG
>JAPORL010000171.1 GCA_026712605.1 Pseudobdellovibrionaceae bacterium
GAAGATTTATCCTGTAATCCTGAATATAAAAATTGGTTTTCCAATATTAAAGCTTTGTGGCTGGATGGGTGTAACACTGTTACGGATAATCTTATTGCAAGTGGATCAAGTAATATTCCTACTCCTGATGGAGAAACAGCTCGTGTTGTAGCAAAAGAATATGAACCGAATGAAATGGATCTTTGGTCTGTATGGACTACCAGTCAAGCTTACACAGCTTCCTTAGATGAAAATACACCCCTAAGCTCAAGGCATTTAAGAATGTTTCCTAATACTCAAATTTATGGTTTTAATGGAGCCGCTCCTACTTCAAATCAAAAATGGGGAGAAAGCTTTATAGTCAATCATTTATCTCTTATAGGAAAAGCTTTAAAGTCGGAAGATGATCAAATAAAAACAAATGAGCAAGAAGATGATATCAAACGAGCCTTATCAGCAATTCTATCTTTTGATGATTGTGATGAGGAAAAGTTAAAGGCTTGGGAGGAAGCAGGTAGGGAAAACATGGAATCTATAGAACAACAGAGTTATGAGAGAGCCTATAAGCTGGGCTGTAATTTAATTTTAGCTAAACAATTGTTAAATGATCCTGACTCTGAAAAAAATCAAAAAGCTTTAGCTGAATATATTAAAAATTTAAAAAAAGAAGATGTTAATGATGAACTTTTAGCTTTAGCTAATGACATTTTAAAAAATTCCAATTCAGAAAAAGCTATTGAGCTTGCTAAGGGGCTCTTATTGGAGACTTTAGATGAAGTTACATCACAGGATACAAATATTACGGAACAAGATAAAAGCTACACGCATCTTTTGTTTAATAATATTTATGATACTTGGAAAACGGCAGAAAAATATAAAGCAAAAGACTATATATTTTATAAAAATGTTCAAGAAAAATTAAAGGCTGATAATTTTACAGTTTCTTTAAAAGAAAGAATTGAATCCAATCAAACAGCGAGTTTAAGAAAAGGGGACTATATAAAATTTTATATGGAAGTCAATGATCATAATTTATCTAATCTGCCTAACTGTAATTCAGGTACTCCAGCACCTCCTTGTATTAAAGAAGAAATAAAAAAATTAATTCAAAATATAGAAAATGTTTTTGAAAATTTACGATCTCCTAGACTTGGTAGTAGTAATCTAATTGACTTAAATAGCCGAAGAGCTTTAGCTGTTTCTGTTGTGGATCAGCTTTTACAGTATGATCTTTTACAAAAAGATCAAATTGATAAAATTATAGATAATAAAAAATTATTTCCTGATGACAATAACAATCCTTTTATTACAGAAGTAAAGTTTAGTTTAATTCTATCGGATGAACAGAGCGAAAAAACATATAGGAAAAAATTTATAGATGGCAAAATAGAACAATCTGATAGATTGCATGTTTTAAATTATTTATCCAGAAAATATTTTCAAAATCCTCCTATAAATTTAGATATCTTACAGGAAGTAACTGATAATTTAGATACACGTAGAAATAATAGAATAGAAGTCCGTACTTTTTTTAATGTTATGCATAATAATTTGAGTAATTACTCACAAAAAGAAAAAGAGGACTTTATAGTAACATATAGTCAAGAATCTGATGAAAATTTGGAAAAGCTTTTGTTATGGTATGCTGATACGTATTTTTCAGAAGATAGCAAAAAATCAATATGCCAAAGATTAAAATCTAATCAAATTAAACCTCTTAATTTAGGATATGTCTGTAAAAATTGATTTCTGTTTTAAATTTCTACTTTGCAACTTATTTCCTCTTGTTTTAAAAAATTGGTTTTGATAAAAAGCTTATAAGATATAAAATTTAAAAACGAATTCAGATTTGAAATAAAGCGACCACAGGTTGCTTGATGTCAAAAGCCTATCTAAGATTTTAAGTCTTATTTATTCCTATTTCAGTTTGCTTTATTAAAAGCTTATAAGATAGAAAGCTAAAAGCGAGTTCGGATTTGAACACATAGCGACTGAAGGTCGCTATGTGGCAAACCGCATGTTTGAGTTTTTAGTTTTGTATCTTATTAAGCTTTTCACATAATAGTTTAAAACGAATTCAGATTTGAAATAAAGCGACCACAGGTTGCTTGATGTCAAAAGCC
>JAPORL010000116.1 GCA_026712605.1 Pseudobdellovibrionaceae bacterium
AATATATTTAATTCTTTCTTTTAATGCTTGTTCGTTCATGTTGTTGCTGTCAGTATATATGGATCAATGTTATAACGAAGTTTTTCCGAATAGCGATGTATTTTTCTTAAATTTATTTTGTTTTGACCTTTTATCTTAAGAGATTCCTTAAGTGCTTTAATAGCTGTTTCCCGTCCCAAAAAACGAAAGGAATCAACAATAGTTCTTTCTTTATCAAAAATAGTAATGGTTTCTTTTCCAAATTTCATTTTAATTTTCCCTAATTTAAAATTTCTCATACGAATAATTTTAACCCCTTTTCTCTTTGGAGCTCTGGAAGAGTTAGGGATAGCAATCCAATGAAATCTCGGTATTTCTTCAGTCAGATCATAAAGAGCTAATGCCGAAGTTAAACAAATAGCTCCTTTGGGAATACTTTTAGCAATCAAAATAAGGTCTTCCCATTGAAAATCAACATTTAATACGGCTGTTTTACCACGATAAATCCCACGATCCAGTCTTTCTATCAAGCCTTTTTTAGTGTAATAACTTAGCAAACTGGTATGAACACCTTTTTGTTCTGCCTCCCAAGCATGAAATAAGGGTTTTTTCAATAGAGGTTTTAGTTTTTCAAATTTTCTCACTCTTAAATTTTAATAAACGCACTCAATAAAGTCAAATGAGGACACTTATTAAAATTTTTTAAGATAGACTTAAGACTAAATCTGTAAAAAAACAGATTTTTTTATATGAGTGAATTCTACCATTTTTTAGGATAGAAGCTACTATTATTTTCAGCTATCCTTCAATAAAAAAGAGCCTTCATAAAGAAGGCTCTCAACTGCAAAATTTTAGCGGGATTTTAGCGGGATTTTCCAGTTAGGAGAGGTTTTCAGCGGTTGCCAATAGGACAAAAAGAGCGGTTTTGGTTGATTTTTAGCTTATTTTAGCCCTTTTAAGAGCCTTCTTTATTTCCCGTAGGGAACGCCACTTTTAACTACTGGAATTACTAGCTTTTTTGTTTCAAATTTTATCAGTCTGTGATTTTCGCTGTGATTTTCGCTGTGATTTTTAAAACAAGTTCCAAGTTCCTCTCTTTTTATCTCAAACTTTTTACTTTCATTTTCTCTCATATTTCTATTTCTCTCAATCCAGTTGTTTCTGTGAGAATGAGAATCCGACTTTAAACTTTCTTCTCTCTCACTTCCAAACAAGTTAAAAGCTTTAGTGGTTTTTTGAGCTATATCTCTGTCTAACAAAGCTATAACTTTGGCATACCTTTCTGTCATACGACTTGAGCTATGACCCAGACTGGCTTGAACAGATGACAAATTCTTTGTCGATATTAAAGCCATTGTAGCGTAAGAATGCCTTAAAATATGAGTCGATCGCCAAGGCAATTTTAAGGCTGTAAAGCCAGTATTAAAAGCCGATTGAATAGCTCTATATTTTAAAGCCCCTCCTTTGCTGTCTGTGAATACCAAATCATTTTGAGCCTGTTCTTCCATTTGTTTTAATATTTCTATCAATTCATCTGAAAGAACAAGCAGACGGATAGAAGACTCTGTTTTTGCTGTATCCTCAAGATGTGGTTTTCTTGTTTTATGATCCCACCTTACAATTCTAATCACTCTAGCCACTCCTTGCTTAAAATCAATAGCCGACCAAAGCATTCCGCAGGCTTCTCCTACTCTAGCCCCAGTAAGAAGCATAAAAGTAGCTAGCTGATAATAAACAGATTTTTTTCTGCTCTCTTTTAGCCACTTAATCCATGCCCTTAACTCCTCTGGTCTGGCATAATAGTCAGGACGCTTTGGCGGAACTCTTTTGTAATAGCAAATCTGTCTATGTTGCTTTGTAATGGGAACATTAAAATCTTCATCTACAAAATTACGATACCAGTTGAGTATAGCAATTAAAGATTTTAACTCATGCTTAAAACTCTTTCTGCTAACATTTTTTGCTTTAGGCTGTTTTTTCAACCAGCTCAACCATGCATGAATAGCTTTAGAATTAAGATGTTCCATTTTGATTATTGAAAGAGGTCCTTTCTTAAAATATCTAAAATGAAACTCATAAGACTGCTGTGAAGATTTTTG
>JAPORL010000065.1 GCA_026712605.1 Pseudobdellovibrionaceae bacterium
AAAAATTTTAACAGGATTTTGACGGGATACTCCAATTATAAAAGATTATAGGCGGTTATAATAGGGAAAAAAGATCTGATTTTGTTGATTGTTTTGCTCATTTTAGCTTTTTAGAGCCTCTATTTCCACACCTGTCACCTCTACCATTTTATTTAAAAGTGACAAAAAGCAATATGTAAAAAATTAAATATTTAGCTATTTATTGATCTTCACAAGTTAGATCGTTTATATATTTAAAGAGTAAATTAGGACCAGGAAAATCTGTACCGCTATTACATTTTATACTTGATAAATTTTTGCAATTTATCAATCTAGCACCACTTAAGTCAGTTTCAATCAAGTTAGCCCCCATCAAGTCAGTTTCAATCAATATAGCATCATGCAATATAGCCTCAGTCAAATCAGCCCAATTCAATTCAGCCCAAATCAAGTTAGCCCTACTTAAGTCAGCCCAATCCAATATAGCATCATGCAATATAGCCTCAGTCAAATCAGCCCAATTCAAATAAGATCCACTCAAGTTAGTCCCAGTCAAGTTAGCCTCACTCAAATAAGCCCCACTCAAATTAGTTTCACTCAAGTTAATGCCACTTAAGTCAGCTTTAAACAAATTACAACCTTTACTGGCTTTATAGATGACATCTTTGTATTCACTTCCATCAGGGAAAATATAATTTCTATAGTTTTCTATATTACATTCTTTTGAAATATCATTGTTAGAAAAGTCAAACGCCAGTTCAAAGGCAAAACTCTCTTTTTTAAGTAGTAATACAGACAGTACTGTTAAAATTATTAAGGTTTTTTTCATTATTTTTTATACTATTTAAATATTTTTAAACAATTTCAATAATATGTTTATTAATTAGCTCAAGCTATAAATAGGTATATTATTTTAATCAAGTAAAAATGATTTTTTTCATAATAAATTGAAATTATTACCTATTTCTATTTATTTAGAACTTCTAGCAAACAAATATTCAAAATCTCCTTATAGAATTTCACTAACTAAAATTTCTAAAAAAACCTCACTTAATAAATTAGAAAAATTATAGGATTGACTTATAGAAAATGTTTGTTAGCTTAATGCTTTGGAGGTAGTAATGAAAGTAGTTTTTACAGCTTTTATTATGTCAAGCTTAGTATCCTGCTCTCATTTAAAAAGCATTATGAAAAAAAAACATCCTTTAGAAAATAAATACACTTATAAAAAAATTTCAGATAAAGAATATCGCAAGCAAGACTTAATTCCTTTACAGGATTTTTTTAAAAAACCAAATATTGCTCAAGTGCAGATTTCTCCTAATGGAAAATATTTAGCTTATTTAAAACCTTATAAAAAAAGACTGAATATTCATGTTAAAAAAATAGGGATTGAAAACTCTGAAAAACGCCTAACCAGTCAAACCAGTCGTGATATTTATTGGTTCTTCTGGAAGGAGGACGATACTCTTATTTTTATGAGAGATTTTGGCGGAGATGAAAACATTCAGATATTTAGAGTTTCGGTAGAAGGTAAAAATGAAAAAAGCTTAACGCCCTTTAAAGGAGTTAAAAATGAACTAGTTGATGATTTAGAGTACATTTCTAAAGAAGAAATCATTATCAGCTCTAACAAAAGGGATTCTAAAATTTTTGATGCTTATCGTTTAAATGTCCGAACAGGAAAAATTCAGCTATTGGCTCAAAACCCGGGTCATTTTACAGGCTGGATAGCTGATCACGAAGGTCAGTTAAGGGTAGCAACCTCTACAGATGGTGTTAATACAGGTGTTTATTATAGGGAAACAGAAGATCAAGAGTTTGAATTAATTTTGCAGACAAATTTTAAAAATACTTTTAGTCCTTTGATGTTTGATTTTAAAAATAAAAACTTATATGTAAAATCAAATTTGAATAGGGATAAAGAAGCTATTCAGCTATATAACCCTAAAACAAAAAAAGTTTTAAAAACAATATTCTCTCATCCTAAGCTAGATACTGGTGGTATTATTTCTTCTAAGAAGAGAAAACAACTTTTATTAGTTTGTTACGGTGATTGAGATTAAGAGTAATATGGGTTAAATAAAAATAGTGAT
>JAPORL010000021.1 GCA_026712605.1 Pseudobdellovibrionaceae bacterium
TAATTCTCACACAATATACAAACATAACTCTCATGCACTATACAAATAATTCTCACACAATATACAAACATAACTCTCATGCACTATACAAATAATTCTCATGCACTATACAAATAATTCTCACACACTATATAAATAATTCTCACAAAACAAATAAAATAACAAACAGTAATCTATATTAACTTAATTATAAATTATTTTATTTTTTGTCAATTTTGCCATTAAAAAAAGAATGAGCTTTGTCACACCATTTAAAGAATAATTCTTCTGTGCTTAAAGAAAAACTAGTATATAAAGACAAACTATCATGCTTTCGGTTTTGTTCACCACAGCTTTTTATTGATTGAAACAAACTTAAATCATTATGAACATTTATAGATAAACCATGCTGACTCACTCCTTCAGAAACATGAATTCCAAAAAAACAAACTTTACCTTTATCTGTATAAAGCCCTGCATATTTACCCTCTCGTTTTGTTTTAATTGCAAAATCCTCTAGCAAAATTTGGCTCACTTTCTCTAAACCAATAATAAAATCTTTTACCTTTAAACTAAAACTGTTTAAATAAACAATAGGATAAATAATCAACTGACCCGGTGAATGCAAAGTCGCTTCCCCTCCTCTTTTTACTTTTAACTGTGATATGTTGTTTTTCTCAAGTTCACTATCATTAAACAAAATATGCGATTCATCTGCTCTTAAACCTAAAGTAATAACTGGCGTCTTCACTTCAAAACCTAAAAAATAAAATTGAGATTTTTTAGATAAAGTTTTATACTCTTCCTGAATATCCAAACTCTGTTTAAAAGGGATAGAGCCTTTCCATTCATAAAAAAATTCAAAAGGCTTATAAGAATTTTTCATATATTTTTTTAATTCTAAATTTCTAATCTCATATGCTATCTAAAAATAAAATGTTTTTTATACATGTAGAATTTTATAACTTTTAAAATAAAAGGCTTATCTTCTTTTTGCATATATCTCTAAATTTTGATTTCTATATCCTTTAACTTGAATTAAAAAATTAGGCAAAGAAACCGCTCTTAACTGCTTTGATAGTTCTTGAGGTTTTTGTGAAGATTTGGCTTCATAAACTACACGACTAGAGTTTATCATCCTAACCTGTAAATCCTCAATACCCTTAATTTTTCTAATTAAAGCTTTTTTCAACTGTTCTCTTTCTATATAAGTCAAAGGACCCTGAACACTGATCATCAAACGATTTAAAACTAAAAACCCCTCTTCATTAGAGGCAGAGAGTTGATAAACTAAGCTATCTAAAATATCTTTTGATCGAAGTAATACTTCAGCTTTAGGCTTATTCTTGTTTGTAGGAGAAAAAGAAAACTTTCTTTGAACATTAAATAAAAACTGTTTTGTCTTTATATTAGATACATTTAGTTTAAACTCTATGAAATAATCCTCCGGATAAAGTCTGGCCATAGAAGATTTTTTAGAAGAAAATAAATTCATAAAAAATTTATTTTCAACAGGAGAGGTTTTCCCTGTATGAATACGGCCTGATAAAATAATATCACAAACATAAAAATTTGCCATCGGAAGAAATATCTTAATGCTTTTTCCTTTCTTAGGAAGAATAAAAGAAGGTGCCCCTTTTTGAATTCTTTGGAATACAGGATCTATAACATAAAAACCATGTTTAATAAATTCCTCACTTAATAATTCAAAAAAAGAGCTTGCGATTTTTTTCAGTTCCTTATCAATACTCTGATTATCCTGCCACCAAGAATATTTCTCCATTTTCTCTCCAAAATAAGAGCTAAAAGAAATAACAGGTAAAATACAAAAAGCTCCTTTAGAATCATAAAATAAATTATGTTCTAATAATAATTTTTTTAAATTTTCTTTAGAGACTTTAATTGTTACCGTAAAAGCAAATTCACCATTTTCTTGCATTTTTCCTGAAGAAGAGCTTATAAACAATACATATCTATTTTGATTTTTGATAATAGATTTTTCAATTTTAGTTTTATTTTCTTCATATCTTTTTTCTCCGACTATCTCTGAAACAAGAGTTCTGGAAATCTCATTCAAAGCTTTTTGTTGA
>JAPORL010000214.1 GCA_026712605.1 Pseudobdellovibrionaceae bacterium
TAGTTTTAAAAGTTTTTATCAGATTTTGTCAATTCCAGTAATTTCGTCATTCCCGCAAAAGCGGGAATCTCTTCAATTAGTGTATTTTAGATAAAATCAATCTGGAAAATTGATTTTTAGATTCCTGCTTTCGCAGGAATGACAGCTAAAAAAGTTTGTATAGTCAATTATGTAATTTGCAATTTTTTTTGATTTATCATTGCAAATAAAAATTTTATTTGTTATATTTGAAAAAGCTGTTTCAAATTCAAATGATATTAAAATATCAAATAAAAATACTATATAATTTCACAAAATAAATAAAATCTAAAATCTTAATAAGATATTTAATTTAAAAATGGAATTGACAGTCTTTATTGTATGGGCTAACAATTAAATTTAATTTTTTAATTAGAAATATCTGTTTTTAAAGCGAAAAATTATTTTTCAATAGGATATGAAACAAATTTAAGATATAAATTAAATTCAAATAGCATTTATTTTTATGGAATCTTCTAAAAATATTTTAACAGTTTCTCAAATCTCCTCTCAAATTAGAAATTGTTTGGAGTCTAATTTTTCTTCTATCTGGATAAAAGGGGAAATTTCCAATTTTATCGCGCATAGCTCTGGGCATTGGTATTTTAGTTTAAAAGATGAAAGTTCACAAATTAAAGGAGTGATGTTTAAAGGTCAAAATCAAAGTCTTTCTTTTCGTCCTCAAACAGGAGAAGAAATTTTAGTCAGAGGTCAAATTAGCCTTTATCCTCCTAGAGGAGATTATCAGATTTTATGCTATGATATGGAGGTTGTTGGTTCTGGATTATTACAAAGACAATTTGATGAGATTAAAAAAAAATTACAGCAGGAAGGTCTTTTTGATTCCGACAAAAAAAAAGTTCTTCCTTTATTTCCAAAACATATAGGTTTAATTACATCCCCAACAGGAGCGGCTGTTAGGGATATTTTACAGATTTTAAATCGTAGGTTTAAGTCTGTGCGAATCACTTTGATACCAGCTCTTGTTCAAGGGGATCAAGCTCCTTCTAGTTTATTAAATGCTTTGGACTTGTCTAAAAAACTGTCCCTTGATGTCATCATTATAGGAAGAGGAGGAGGCTCAATGGAAGATCTTTGGGCTTTTAATGATGAAACTTTAGCTCGCGCTATTGCCAATCATCTTATTCCCGTTATTTCAGCTGTTGGGCATGAGATTGATTTTACAATATGCGATTTTGTGGCGGATTTAAGAGCTCCTACTCCTTCTGCCGCGGCAGAGCTTGTTGTTCAAAATGCAGAGGATTTATTGGAAAAGCTAGGCCATTTAAAAAAACAGCTTTATCAGGGCTTACAGTTAAAGATTGATTTTTTTAAAGATAAACTGATGAGTTTAGAAAAAGCTTTGATTCATCCTAAAAGATATATTCAAGATTTTTCTCAAAAGCTTGATGAGCTTAGCTTAAGATTAACTCAAAACATAAAACAATTTTTTCAAGTTAAAAAACAGCAAGTCAGTCATTTAGAAAAGCTTTTATTAGCTTTGAATCCCAAACAGGTTATGGAAAGGGGTTTTTCTATTGTTACAAACAAGAAAGGGGATTTAATTTTTGATTCAAAAGATTTAAAAATAAAAGATATTTTAAATATAGATTTTTTTAAAGGACAGGTGAAAGCGGAAGTCAAACAAAAAGAATAAAAAAGGAGGCTATATGGACTTTGAAAAACAAATAAAAGAGGTGGAGAAAATCAACGAAGAAATCTCTAGTGGAAATCTGAGTTTAAAAGATAGTATTTCAGCTTTTAAAAAAGGTTTAAGCTTGATTTCATCTTGTAAAAAAGAACTCACTCAAGCTGAAGAATCTGTTAAAAAATTAGTCGGTGTTGATGAAGAAACAGGAGATGTTCAAACAGAAGATTTCAATCCAGAATAAAAAACAGATCAAAATTTTATTTTAAACTTTGTATGAAAAGCTTGTAAGATACAAAGCTAAAAACTCAGACAGGCTTTTACACAAAGCGACTTGCAGTCGCGTTGTTGTCAAATCCGAACTCGTTTTTATCTTTGTATCTTACAAGCTTTT
>JAPORL010000196.1 GCA_026712605.1 Pseudobdellovibrionaceae bacterium
GAAGCTTTTTTATTGCCTTTAGAAGAGATAGAATAAATTTAATCTTTTCTGGAAAACTATGTACATCATTCCCTAAATTTTTTGATTAAAAAGATTAATATGGAAAATTTCTTAAAATTTTAATTTTTTCAAAAGGTTTGATCTCCAACAAGGCTAATAGCTTCTGTGCTTTAACAACTTTTAAAATCTGAGCTTGTCCTTTTTTATTAACTGCAATTTGATCTTTTTCAAGTTGAGATAATATATAATCGGGTAAATTTCCCTGTTTTAAGATTTTTGCGTTTCGCTCTGTTAGTTCTATTTGAGAAAACTGAGATAAAGCGGAATTAGAAAATAAAAAACTTTCTTCTAAAATTTGTTTTAACCTGTTCTCATCTGTTGGAAACTGTTGAGAAACTTTTTGTTTTAATTCAGAAAGAGTTAAACTATTTTTTAATTCAAAATCTCCAGAAGATACTCTTGTGAGTTCAGTCAAACAAGCTCCTGTTTTTATATTTTGTCCTAAGTGATTCACCCAAGCGCGAATATAAGATCCTTTGGAACAAGAGATGCTTAATCTAGCGCTGTCTTTTTTTATATCATGAATTTCCAGATCCCAAAAAGACATTTTTTTAAGAGGCAGGTCAATCTTTTGATCTTTAAAAGCATAAGAATACAATTTTCGCCCTTTTACTTTGACAGCTGAAAAGATAGGCACAGGAATTTCTAAATCACAAGTATTCTGCTTTAAAACTTTTTTTATATCTTCTGGTTTTAAAGAAACTTCTTTTGAATTTAAAACCTTTCCCTCAAGATCAAAAGTATCTGTCTGCAAACCAAACTTCAAACTTAAATTATATCTTTTATTCTGATTGATAAAATAAGAGCTCAGTTTTGTAGCTGAACCACATAAAATAATAAGCAAACCTTTAGCTAGAGGGTCTAAAGTTCCCGCATGACCTATAGATCTTTGGTTTAAAATCTTCCGAATTTCATGAACAACTTGATGACTGCTACAGTCTCTGTCTTTATTTATTAGTAAAAGACCATTAAATAAACTCAAAAATAAATTCCTACTTAAATAATTGCTCTTAAATCCCTTCAAACCAATTTCTCTAAAACATGGTAGCGAGGGAGGGAATTGAACCCCCGACACATGGATTATGATTCCACTGCTCTAACCAACTGAGCTACCCCGCCAAAAATCAATTTTTTTCTATCAAACATTTAAATAGAAATCTATTAAAATTATTAATTCCTTATCTTTTATCATTTTACCTATAAAGAATTTCCAAAAAACTTAACTAAATTATAAGCTATTTTTAAATTTCAGTATTATAAGACAAACCAGTTTTTTATAAAACTACTTTAATTTTAACAGTGTTGTCAAAAATAAGCTAGACTTTTAAAGGCTCATTAGTTAATTTATTAAAATCTACTACTATAATAGAATTAACTAAATTAAAAATGAAAAAAACCATTCTTTACCTCTTGTTGCCTTTCCTCCTTATTTCCTGTATGCACACAGCAGAAAAGCCTATCAATAGCCTATCTGTTCCTATATCTAGATACAAAGTATGGAAAATATTAGTTGAAATCTTTAAAACCTATCCCTTAAAAACTATTGATGAACAATTAGGATATATTGAAACTGAAGTTATAAAAAGCGGAAATATTTGGAAACCCCCTCATCAAAAACAGAAAGATTTTTCTGGTTATAGCTATATTCTAAAAATAAATTTAAACTATACGAAACCTATTTCCTCTGTTACTATCCGTAAAAAAGCCAATATACAAAAAGGCTTTCTCTCTAAAAAACAAGAAATAGCTTCAGATGGTTTAGAAGAAGCAAGCCTAATTTACAAAATAAACAGAGAGCTTGAGGTTCAATCTATATTAAACAAACTCACAAATTAAGCTAGATTCCCTAATCTAATTAATCTTAAAAATCTTAGCTATTTAATAGGCATTTTAAAAAGTTTAAGATTGGGATAAAAATATTAGGATTTATCAGATTGCTGTTATTTGCTTGAAAAAAAATACTAAAAAAGATAAACAAAACAATACTTTAATTATG
>JAPORL010000022.1 GCA_026712605.1 Pseudobdellovibrionaceae bacterium
CTTATCTAATAAGAGATAATATCGATCTATCTCTTCTGATTGAAAGCTTAAGTGTTACAAAATCTTTAGATCCTTTTAAAGCATCGCATTACTAAAAAATGAAACAAATAAACACTTTTTAAATTAAACTGGACTTGTCAAACCCTTTAATTAAAAATAGATTGGAAATATATTTTGAGCTTTTTTTATTATTTATCATTTACTTTCATAAAGTTAAATTTGTCTAAAAATAATAAACTGCCAATAGACAAATCACAAACTTTAACAAAAAATCTAAGATAATGAAAGTTCACATTATAAAATAACTAAAAACTAGGTTTAAACTTAAAAATAAAGCTGGCTATAAAGACTATGTTAGAAATACAAAAATTAGATACAGTATCAAGTCCTAAATATAAAAATAAATCTCAAGCTCATTATCTTGAAACTATATTTAAAATATCTAAACCTTATTTACTCAAGCAATTTACAAAAAAAGAGCTAGAAAGTTTAATTCAAAAATGCAGTTATATCAGAGAAAAAAATAGAAAGGATATAGTAAAAAAATTTTCTGAGATATACATCTCTTTTATAAAAAAATGTTATCAATCAAAATATAAAAAATCAGATAAAAAGCTCGTCAAATTTATTTCTAAACGAAACTCTAAAATAAAAATTTTATGGTCTGATTGTCTACAATCTTTAAAAAAAATGGACTCTGAGAGTATCCATTTGATGATAACATCTCCTCCTTATTACAATGCTAGAGATTATTCTAAATGGGAAAATTTAAATAGGTATCTTGAAGATATGAGAGAAATTATAAAAGAAGCTTATCGTGTCTTAGATAATCACCGAGCTTTTGTATTCAATGTAGGAGATGTTTTTGATAATGACAATATCTATACAAAATCAACTTGGGGAAAAAGAAGAATACCTCTTGGAGCTTATTTTACACAAGTATTTGAAGATATAGGTTTTACTTTTATAGATGATTTTATTTGGCATAAAGGAGAGCCTGAAAGTCAAAGAAACAAAAATGGAGATAATCCCTATCCTCTTTATCAATACCCTATAAATTGCTATGAGCATATTTTAGTGTTTTTTAAACACAGAAAAGATGAGACGATGTATCCTTGCCCTATTTGTGGCTGTTTAAAAGTAAATGGTAACGCTTATTCTGGTATTGGCATAAAATCTTGGGAATGTAAAAACTTAAAATGCTTTGAAAGAAGCAAATCAAATAGAGGTAAAAGATTTTCTTTAAGAAGTATTTTAATGAATGAATTAAAAACTAAAAATAACTTTATAGAAAAAGATTTTTTAATGAAATGGCGAAAAGATATTATCCAAATAAATCCTGTAATAAAATACAACTCTAAAGGTGAAAATATTTTAGGTCACACTGCTCCCTTTCCTAAAGAAATCCCTGGGATGGCTATAAAAATGTTTAGTGGTATTGGAGAAAAAGTGCTAGATCCTTTTGCTGGCAGTTTCACAACTCCTATAGAAGCCGTTAAACTAAATAGAATTGGAATTGGGATTGAATTAAATAAAAAAATGTTCAAACAGCCGATTATAAAAAACATAGAAAAACACTTAGGTAAAGCAAAATGGGAAGAGATGATTTAGATAAAAAACTAATCGGCCTCTATGGAGAAATGGAATTAGCTATAAAGCTTCATAAAGAAGGCTGGCAAGTCTATAGAGCTTATATTGATGAGCTAATAGATTTTGTGATCTCAAGGTACTACTGTTTAAAATGTAAAAAATACACTGAATTATTTGTAAAAGAGACTCAATATAATAGAAAAAAAAGAAAATGTAGAACAAATTTATGTGCTTATTGTAAAAAAAATCAAATAGAAATAAGAACAAAGTTTATACAAGTTAAATCTTCTGCAGGAAATAATAAAGGAATTTTCTCTTTTCACCCAAAACTTAGCTATGATATAAAAGACATATTTTGTGTTTGGATATTTATAAAAAATGCTAAAATTCAAACTAAGCCAATAAAATGTAATTTTTTTATTTTTAAAGGCGAACCAATAAAAAAATTTGATAACATAAATTTAC